>JAOAGL010000027.1 GCA_026415775.1 Patescibacteria group bacterium | reverse complement strand
TATTACTGATGTTGGACATCTTACTAGTGATGGTGATACGGGAGAAGATAAGTTAGAAAAGGGTGCTAAAAGAGAAAATAAAAGTGTTTGGGATATAGCAGAGTTTTATACTCAGGCTTTTTTTAAAGATTTAGAGAGACTAAATATTAAAAAAGAAAATTTTATTTTTCCAAAAGCTACAGATTATATACAAGAGCAAATTAATTTAATTTTAGAATTAGAAAAAAAAGGCTTTACCTATAAAATAGAAGATGGAATATATTTTGATACTTCACTTTTTAATGAATATTTTGATTTTGCGAAAATAAAAAAAGAAAACTTAGATGCTGGTAAAAGAGTAGATATAAAAGATAAAAAAAATATAAGTGATTTTGCTTTATGGAAATTTTCTCCAAAAAACGAAAAAAGACAAATGGAGTGGCAATCTCCTTGGGGGGTTGGTTTCCCTGGATGGCATATAGAATGTAGCGCCATGAGCCGAGCTTTACTTGGAGAGCATTTTGATAT
>JAOAGL010000026.1 GCA_026415775.1 Patescibacteria group bacterium | reverse complement strand
AGATGTTTCAGTTCCCCACGTCTCCCTCCATACTACTATGTATTCATAGTATGGTACCTGAGAATTTACCTCAGGTGGGTTCCCCCATTCGGAAATCCACGGATCAAAGGCTATTTGCGCCTCACCGTGGCTTATCGCAGCTTATCACGTCCTTCTTCGGCTCCTGGTGCCAAGGCATTCACCCTATGCTCTTAATAGCTTGACCTTTTGTGTAGAGTCGTGATATGCTTCGTACTACAGTGTCAGGCTTTGTGTCCTCCGGCGCTCATTTATCTTGTATAAACTCCGCTCCTCGGCACTCACCTTCCTTGTATTACTCGCATCTGACGCCCCTACCTTAGATTACGATCTCTTTTAGATAGTATATCTTTTTTGGTTCTCTTTGGTCATTTCTGACCTGGATTTAAAGTGATTGTCTTTTAACCATCAATTATGATATCCTAAGAGTCACGTGTACCAGTTTTAGTACATGTTACCCTTTTTTACTGTATTGTTACATACAATGTCTTCT
>JAOAGL010000025.1:280-522 GCA_026415775.1 Patescibacteria group bacterium | reverse complement strand
CTTTGACGCTTCAAAAATTGAGAACAAAAAAGCCAATGAAAAACGCTCGCTTGTTTTTGAATTAAGCAAAATTCGCGAAGACGGCACAATTGTCTTTGGCGTTCAATACTCCGAAAAAGGCGCAAAAACAAAACAAGACGAGATACTAAAAGCCATAAAAAGAAAAGGCATAGCAATTACCGAAGAACAATTGGAGCGTGCCTTTAGAGTTTTTGAAAAGCAAAGCGAGGTTGATTTTTTTA
>JAOAGL010000025.1:0-270 GCA_026415775.1 Patescibacteria group bacterium | reverse complement strand
CAAGGCATTTTTACAGGAGCAATTTAAACTATGGAGTTATCAATATTTTTGGGAAGGAGCAAAGGAATGGGGCGCGGATAGGGTTAATCAACTGCAAATTCTTAAAGACATTGCCTTTAAAATTATTGACTTTATCTCACCGTTTGAAGATGAGCTGGTAAAAATCTGGAATAAACCAAAATTTGTGAAAAATTCACACTATGTAATTACCTTAGACAGAATCACTGATAAAAAACTCATTGAGAAAATCAATTCTCATGAAAACTATCC
>JAOAGL010000024.1 GCA_026415775.1 Patescibacteria group bacterium | reverse complement strand
CATAGTAACTCTATGCATCACACCAATCGTAACTTTTTTTCCACATACTGGACACAAGTATCCGTGTTTTATTGTTTCTTCAGGTGAGAACCGTATTTTGCAAATTCTGTGTCCGTCATAATGATATTTTCCCTCCTCTGGAAAATATTCTATAGTAAAAAGAAAACGACTATTATCTTTTGTTTTCAGTATTTCCTTTAGTTCCTGGAAATCAAATGCTTGCAGGAAAACGTTTGCCTCTCTTCCAATCTTTTGGGGCGAATGCGCATCTGAATTTGAAACAAGAGTAAATCGGTCAAGTTGCGAAAGTAACCAGTTCATCGGAGGATCACTGCTCAAACCGGTTTCAAGGGCATAAATATTTTCTGTCTGTTCCTCAAAGCATTCTTCTATACTATCAAAACCAGAGTTTGCACCGAAAAGTGAAAAATGGGGTGTCCAGATATGGGCAGGTATTATAAATCCTTCTGGGTCAGCATCTTTTACCAATTTTACAAGTGTTTTGGCATCTATCTGTATAATAG
>JAOAGL010000023.1 GCA_026415775.1 Patescibacteria group bacterium | reverse complement strand
AAATTCACACAATTTAAAAAAAAATAAATATTCAAAAAATTTTAAATTTTTAGAATTTTCAGAAAATTCACACAATTTAAAAAAAAATAAATATTCAAAAAATTTTAAATTTTTAGAATTTTCAGAAAATTCTAAACAAAAAAAGGTGGAAGAATAATCTTCCACCTCTTTTCCATCCTCTTCCAGTTTTGGATACCTTGTTCCAGTTTTTGCTGAAGGTGTGATTAACTTAATTTGGATATCGCATACAGCACCTCTTAATAATAGTGAACCTTCAGTAAATCCAAAGTCCACACCATCCAATACTTCCATATCTTCACTTTGTAGTAATTGAGCGATTAATTTTGAAGCCTCTAATTTTGCCATTCTTTTAGTATCCATTTTTTTGCCATTAAAACCAACTCCTTTTCATTTATTTTTTCTTTTCTATATTTATATTATATCATGTAAGTTGGGGAATGTCAAGTACTTTTTTTATTTTTTTAGTTTTTAATTTTTTTCTCTTTCCCCTAACCACATTATTATTATAT
>JAOAGL010000022.1:275-555 GCA_026415775.1 Patescibacteria group bacterium | reverse complement strand
CATCCGGGTGTATCATTGTTTTGTCCACACTTAACTACCTTTGTCGCCCGATTCTTTGATCAGACATACTCAGCAAGAATTCCCCGAAGTCCGGCAACCTCTTGCATCATCGCATATTTTCGTATTACAACTCTTATATTTTACAACATTATTTCTAAATTGACAAGACCTTTATGGACATTTTTATTTAAAAAAATCCATAAAAATTAGGGGTAACCCCTAATTTTTATAAAAATGAATTTTGAGGTTATCCGTTTGGATAACCTCAAAAATTATTATT
>JAOAGL010000022.1:0-265 GCA_026415775.1 Patescibacteria group bacterium | reverse complement strand
TTCCATGTTGATGTGGTCGCCTGGCATGCACATTTCTACTCCTTCTGGTAGCTTAATTGTTCCTGTAACGTCTGTTGTTCTGAAGTAGAATTGTGGTCTGTATCCGTTGAAGAATGGAGTATGTCTTCCTCCTTCTTCCTTCTTTAATACGTATACTTGACCTTCAAACTTCTTGTGTGGATTTACTGATCCTGGCTTCGCAAGAACTTGACCTCTTTCTATTTCGTCTCTGTTTACTCCTCTTAAGAGTGCTCCTATGTCTGTC
>JAOAGL010000021.1 GCA_026415775.1 Patescibacteria group bacterium | reverse complement strand
GGTTTATTCTACTTTGAATTTGCTTGTTTTTAAGGCTATTTCTAATGTAGATGCTTATGGACTTCAGTCTCAGGACAAGATTTTTGAGAATGAGTTGGAACCCTATAAATGGTTAGATGATAAAGTGGTAAAAATTCCAAGGTTTTTAATAGAACTAGACAAGCTTTGTAAGTTTTGCCATAAGGTTTTGGAAAAGGGTTTTGTTAAGTATAGTGATTATATTGAGAAGAAAGGTTATTCACAGGAGATGGAGTTTAGAAAAATAATGTTAAATGAGTTGCTTGCTGCTTTTTTTATTGAATATTTAACGCTATTTATTAGTTTTTGGGAGAGAGAATATAAGTATGCTGATGCTTATATTTATTTGATAAAAGAGGGGTATCCTTTTTCCTTTAAGGTAGGAAAAAATGAGGTTATTGAAAACTTTTTGACTTTTCACCCGTTTGTTTTTGGTGTGTGGGGCATGGAGTATGAGTTGGTTAAGAAGCGTTATTTTATTGTATATTTAAGCGGAGAAGGGTATTCTAGTGTATCTATTCTTGAATACCCGGTGCGCATTCAGAATGCGTTTTATGAGTATGCAGAGCATGTT
>JAOAGL010000020.1 GCA_026415775.1 Patescibacteria group bacterium | reverse complement strand
ATTTTATTTTTTGCTAATTCAAAAACAGTTTCTGTTAATTTCTTTAGAAAATCATCTTTTAAATAAAAACTATTTCTTTTTTTTGAAATTTCTTTTTTTAAATATTTAATATCAAGAATATGAATAAATCTTCTTAATTCTTTTTGAAATAAAATAACAAAAATAATTAATAAAAAACCTAAAAGAAAATTAACAATCGATAAAACTGTATAAAACTTTAACCAAAAACTCAAAAAATAAATCAAAGAAAAAGATATTAAAAAACCTAAAACTACTCGATGAACATGTATTTTTTTAAAAAAATATAAAAAAAAGAAAATAATTAAAACAACGAAAAACAAATCTAAAAAATTGACCCAGTTAATGTTTTGTTTTAATAAAATAATGTAATTTAAAAAATCTCGAAAATTAAATTCATTCATATTAATTTATAAATATTTTTAATAAATGCGTCCCCACGAGGAATTGAACCTCGATCTCAGCCTCCGCAGGGCTGCGCTCTTTCCATTGAGCTATGGGGACTTATTTTAATTTTAAAAAATTAAAGAAATCTTTCAAATAAAATTTCAAATAAACCAGGTTCGTAATTAAATTCTTTTAA
>JAOAGL010000019.1 GCA_026415775.1 Patescibacteria group bacterium | reverse complement strand
CCTTTAGAAATAGCCATTATTGAAAGTTTAAAATAATTTTTTTCATTTTTATTTATTGATTTTATTTGATTTTTTATTATAATAATTTTATATTGCCGGGTCGTCTAATGGTAGGACAGCGGCCTTTGGAGCCGTGAATCGTGGTTCGAATCCATGCCGGGGAGCCACACCCAAAATCCGTAACTTCCCGCCGCCCCGTTTTGCTTGACACCATCGCTGTTGGCGGTTGCCCGTTATCCCAAACATTCGCCAGTATTTGCGTTCCGGCGCGGTTCTCCGGTTGGAAACACCGCCAACCGGGCCGCGCGCTCAACCGCCATGGTTCGGTTCGTTGGCCTCTCTCAACCCTTCAAACTCTCCGTTTTCTCTGTTGACAGGTCTGACTTTGTTGACAGGCCGGTTGAGAGCGTAGCCCAGTCTGGCGATCTTCGAACCGGTGCCCAAGGCGCTTGACAGGGAATATTTCGTTCTACCTTTGTGGTAACATTGGAGCTACGGAGGCAGCCATGGTAAAGAAGCTGACCAAGCATGGAAACAGCCTGGCGTTGGTGATCGACCGGCCCATCCTCGACCTGCTCAAGATCGACGGCGAGACACCACTCGAG
>JAOAGL010000018.1 GCA_026415775.1 Patescibacteria group bacterium | reverse complement strand
GTGGTTTCGTGCGTTCGAATTTCGCTTTAGCCATTATAATATCCTCCTTAGTGTTTTTTATTTAAGTATAGAATGCTCGGAAGTGAAAGTGCACAGGCACGTCCACTTCCAAGTCTTACATAAGTATTTATACTTGAACAATGCTAGAAAATCAATTATTCACCTTTATTTTTTTTGATGATTTCCTCAGCAATGCTTTTCGGAACTTCTTCGTAATGGTCAAATACCATTGTGAATGTTCCGCGACCTTGTGTATTGGAGCGCAATGAAGTTGCGTATCCAAACATTTCAGAAAGTGGAACCATCGCGCGAACAACTTGCGCGTTACCGCGAGCTTCCATACCTTCGACGCGACCGCGACGAGAAGTGATGTCACCCATGATGTCACCTAAATATTCTTCAGGGACGATGACTTCTACTTTCATGATTGGCTCAAGCAATACAGGGTCACATTTTGCTGCTGCGTTTTTCAACGCCATAGAAGCAGCGATTTTGAACGCCATTTCGCTTGAGTCAACATCGTGGTAAGAACCGTCGAATAATTTCGCTTTAATGTCAACAACTGGGTATCCAGCAAGAACACCGTTTTGCATTGCATCTTCAAGACCTGCTTGAATTGCAGGGATGTATTC
>JAOAGL010000017.1 GCA_026415775.1 Patescibacteria group bacterium | reverse complement strand
ATCTACGACAACCCTCCAGATACCTATTTTTCTTACTCTGGAGGGTAAAGGAAGTTCAGTATTTATTTGAATTGGATTAGACATAAATTTTAAAACACTAAATGGATTCTTTAAGTCTACGTTATATTCTTGGAGTAAAGAAATTTTTAACCCCTCTTTTCTAAAACCAGCTATTGAAATACAAATAAATGAAGGAACTCTGGGGTAACCAAATCCTTGGGGATCATTAATGATAATTCGTAGAGGGAGTTTCTCTAAAGTAAGAGGAATTACATTCGGAAACTCTACCTTAACAGGTAGTTCAACAGAAAAAACACAAATAGGGTTTAAAAAGATAATTAACAATAAAAAAATTAATGAAATTCTTTGAAAAATTTTTTTCAAGGTGCACCTCCTTTATTAAAATTATATCAAAAATTATTTTTAATGTCAAATAGAAAAGTTAAAGTTAATAAAAGAAATTTAATTTGATTTTTTAAGGAATTTTTGCTAAAATTAAAAAAATATGAAAAAAGAAATTCATCCAAAATATTATCCAAATGCCGTCATAACTTGCTCCTGTGGAGCAAAGTTTTATGTTGGCTCAACAGTAGAAAAAATGGAGGTTGAAATTTGTTCTCATTGTCATCCTTTTTATAC
>JAOAGL010000016.1:321-662 GCA_026415775.1 Patescibacteria group bacterium | reverse complement strand
TGTATAAGAGACAGCCCTTTTTCTTTTTCTATCTCTTTTTCATCTAATAAGGGATTTAAATAAATATCAGCTATAATATCTAAAGCTTTTTCAAATTTTTCATTTCTTACTTTAGCATAATAACCAGTATATTCCTGAGAAGTAAATGCATTATATTTTGCACCAATATTTTCTAATTCAGTACTAATAATTAACTGGGAGGGTCTTTTTTTTGTGCCCTTAAAACACATGTGCTCTAAAAAATGAGAAATACCATTATTTTCTTTTGTTTCAAATTCAGATCCAGTTTTTACCAAAATTAAAATAGTTGTTGTTAAACTTAATTTATCTGGCACTAAAAG
>JAOAGL010000016.1:0-311 GCA_026415775.1 Patescibacteria group bacterium | reverse complement strand
ACTTCTAAACCATTTTTTAATTTAAATTCTAAAAATTTCTTATCCATTTTTATAATTTTAAAAAAATAATAAAAAAATAGCAACCTAATTAAAGGTTGCTATTTTTAGAAAAATTAAATTAAAATTATTGAGTTATAAAATCGGTTTTTTTATCTAATGGAATATTATATTAGGATAAGTAGTTGTTGTTCTTTCTTCTTTAACTTCACTATCTTTTAAATGTCTAACTTTTATAAAAGGAGTGTTAGCAAAAACAGAACTATCCTCAGCGTCAACTATTTTTACCCGACCTAATTCTAATGGAATATAGG
>JAOAGL010000015.1:421-682 GCA_026415775.1 Patescibacteria group bacterium | reverse complement strand
GAGCAGATCCGTCCTAAGGATAAGATGGAGGTTCAAATCCTCCCGAGGGGACTTAAAAGGGAGGCGTGCCGGAGAGGTTGAACGGGCCGTACTCGAAATGCGGTATACCAGAAATGGTATCGGAGGTTCGAATCCTCCCGCCTCCGCTATTAATAATTATTTTTTTATGTTATAATTTTGTATATTTTTATTAAAAAATTAAAAAATTTTATGTTGGGTTATTTTAAATTTTTTTTAAAACAAAAAAGTAATTCTCAAACC
>JAOAGL010000015.1:0-411 GCA_026415775.1 Patescibacteria group bacterium | reverse complement strand
TCACCCTCATAGAACTTCTAATTGTTATTTCTATCCTTGCAATTTTATCAGTAATTATTGTTCTTGTAATTAATCCTAATGAATTAATTAAACAAGCAAGAGATTCTCAAAGACTTTCAGATCTTCAAACAATTAACAAAGCTATTTCTTTATTATTAGTTGATAAACCTGGTGTTTTTCTAGGCCAAACTAATACAATATATACTTCTTTAATTGATCCTAATTCTACCTCCTGTGCTTCTTTAAATTTACCTCCTTTACCTTCTGGCTATCAATATCGTTGTTCTACTTCTACTCAAATAGCTCAAAAAATAGATGGTTCTGGCTGGCTTCCTTTATCTTTTTCTTCAATTTCTTATGGTTCTCCTATTTCAAAATTACCTCTTGATCCAATCAATCAAACATCAACAG
>JAOAGL010000014.1 GCA_026415775.1 Patescibacteria group bacterium | reverse complement strand
CCATCAATCTTTCTATATCCGTCGGTGTATTCGGTACCTTTGGGATCAACAAACAAAATCAAGTATCGTTTCCCTTTTTGTGCCCAAAAAATAAAATCAGGTTTGAAATTGGCTATACTATTTTCCTTAGGGTTGTAATAAGGAATCAATACCTCATCCAAAGTTTGATCAAGTTTTGAAAACATCCACCAATCAAACTGTGTAAATACATTATCGGGTTTGGCAAGATATTCCTCCAATAGCTCAATAAATTTTACTTCGCTCTGAACATTAATAATATGATTGATGTAATCAATTCTTTCCTGATCAGAAAGAATAACAGGCAAATAATAATGATTAGCTAAATACTTGATTTTGATTTTTTGGTTATTCATTTCAAAATTTCCAACATCTTCAAGCATTGCAATCTGCTTTTCAAATTCTTTTCTTGGTATTTCCCCATATTGCTTATCTAATTCTTTTTGTCTCTCAGGATAGTGTATAATTTCCTCTATCTTTCGCTTGATTTCCCCGTATTTTTCGTCGTTTCGAAACCTAACCTTCTTAAAATGTATGATTTCATTTTCTAACTCCTTAAATCTATCAAACTCTTTACTTTTCACACCAAGATAGTCAAAAATACGATTAAGAATCAACTCCGGTTCAAAAAGAGACTTCCTCTCGCCAAAATCATAGTATCGATCTTTTTTCGCAAAACTTTCCTTTGCTTTTTTCAAAACTTTTACTTCA
>JAOAGL010000013.1 GCA_026415775.1 Patescibacteria group bacterium | reverse complement strand
GATACAAATAGAGCTCAGTATGTTTTAATAAAAACTCTTTCTTTAGTTCATTCAAATATATGCGTTGTTGGGGATCCTGATCAATCTATCTATGGTTGGAGAGGAGCTGATATAAGAAATATACTTCAGTTTGAAAATGATTTTAAAAACGCTTATATTATAACTCTTGAACATAATTATAGATCAACAGCAAATATTTTGGATGCTTCAAATAGATTAATAAGAAATAATACTACAAGAAAAGATAAAAATCTGTATACTTCAAATGAAAGAGGTGAATCTGTAGATTTAATAGAATGTGAAGATGAAAAGGATGAGGCTTTAAAAATAGCAGCCAAAATAGAAAAGCTTTTATCTAGATATAAACCATCAGAAATTGCTGTTTTTTATAGGACAAATGCTCAAAGTAGAAGTTTTGAAGAAATTTTTTTGAGAAAAAAAATTCCTCATAGAGTTATTGGTAGTTTTAGATTTTATGAAAGAAAAGAAATAAAAGATATTATTGCTTATTTGAAATTTATTATAAATCCTTACGATATAGTAAGCCTTTTTAGAATAATAAACATACCACCGCGTGGTATAGGTGAAAAAAGTCTAGAGAAAATAATTGAATACTCTAAAATAAAGGGAATAAGTTTTTATGAAGCTTTGTTTCTTTGTGATACAATTTCTGATGGAGTTAAAAAGTCCATAAAATCTTTTTTGAATATGATAAATGGAATTAGGAGTTATATTAACTCTTTTCCACCTTCTAAAATTGTAGAAGATGTTATGATGAAATCTGGTTATTG
>JAOAGL010000012.1 GCA_026415775.1 Patescibacteria group bacterium | reverse complement strand
GAGTTTGGGTGGCAGAAAATCCACAACAGAGTAAAATAAAATATTTTGTTGCATCTGATAGAGCATATTACAGATTGTTGAAATATGGCGTAAAAAATGAAAATATTTTCAAAACAGGTTATCCGTTTAATGATGAAATATTAACTGAAGAAGCTGTAAAAAATTCACTTGTACGTAGGTTGAAAATTTTTGATCCAGAAGGAAAATCAGAATTAAAAAAAATAATAACCGAAA
The DNA here is from genome assembly GCA_026415775.1 of Patescibacteria group bacterium. Lineage (NCBI taxonomy): Bacteria > Patescibacteria group bacterium. The sequence goes on along the minus strand of JAOAGL010000012.1, from coordinate 560 downwards.
AAATTGGTTTTGATTATACAGACGTTATAAGAAAAGAACCATTAACCATAACTTTTGCAGTTGGTGGAGCAGGTGCACAAAGAGAGTTAGCACGTAAAATTTTAAAAGGTTTCAAAAATGAATTATACGAAAATAAAATTAAATTTTACCTTGTTGCTGGTAGTAGAAATGATGTAAGAGAATATTTTGATAATTTAGTTGAAAAGGAAAAATATGTTAATGTTGAGATTATTTATGAAAAAAATAAAATGGATTATTTCAAAAAATTTGATAATGTAATGTTGCAAACAGATATTTTATGGACAAAACCAAGCGAATTATCTTTTTATACTGCAATAGGTTTACCAATTATTATAGCTCCTACAATCGGAGCACAAGAAGAAGCAAATAAAAAATGGCTTCGAGATGAAATGGGGATTGGAATAATCCAGAATAAGCCATCATATGCCAAAGAATGGGTTGAACATCATTTGAAAAGTAAAAGGTTTGTGGACGCTGCTATATTGGGATATCTTAAACAAAATATTGATGGAAAACAAAAAATTTTAAATATTATAAAG
>JAOAGL010000011.1 GCA_026415775.1 Patescibacteria group bacterium | reverse complement strand
AGCCTACTCCAACCTATACCCCAACGACCAACCATGACCATCGCTGCCTTATTCATCGACCCCAAAGGAATCTACACAACCTTCGAGGACATCAACCTCTGGGGACCAAACCGAGACGCAAGAAACTACACCGGACCACATCCCGTCGTTGCTCACCCGCCCTGCGCCAAATGGTCAGCATTCCTTTGGTTCGGATCAATGCGATCACCCCAAAAACACCGACTAGGCGACGACCAAGGATGCTTCGCAGCCGCACTCAACGCCGTCAAAAAATTCGGCGGAGTCATCGAACACCCAGCTCACTCAAGGGCTTGGGACGCATTCAATATCACAAAACCTAAACGATATTCCGCCTGGATACCAGCTGGACTATTCCACCCCAATTGCTGGACATGCTACGTCGAACAAGGACATTACGGACACTTCACTCGAAAACCAACCTGGCTTTTCTACCACTCGCCCCAAGGAAACCGACCACCAACACTCATCCACACCCAATCCAACGAAACTACATACATAATCCTAAAATCAGGTCGAAAACAAAGCAAATTTGAATTAGCCAGCAAAAAACAAAGATCGGCAACACCACGACCGTTCGCTGAATTACTCATCCAAATAGCCCAACACGCTGTCACTCAAAACCAACATCTGGAAACACAACCATCAAATCCGACCACCACGCAAACGAACACCCATCGGCTTGCCGTCCCCGCCACCAGTTCCTCCAACTCCTCTCGACGACCACGCGACTCCACACCACCCAACACCCGCGCCACATCCTCCATCCCACCACCATAGTACGCCAGGTTCATCGCATCCAAACCGTCCGGCGAATAACCCAAACGCTTCTTCGTCACATCCTTCGCC
>JAOAGL010000010.1:359-902 GCA_026415775.1 Patescibacteria group bacterium | reverse complement strand
GTTATCCTCCACTCATACCCCTCCTTCAAAAAACAGGATGAACTCCGGCGAGTGCTTTTTGGCAGCGCGGTTCAACTCCGGCTTCATCCCTCAATTTCCTTTTAAAGGAACAAGTTCTTTGACATGCTGGATGATATGGTGCATTAATGGATAATGCATCTGCAATTTCATAGGGCATTGATAAAGTTACTTAAGGGCACATGGAGGATGCCTTGGCTCTTGCAGGCGATGAAGGACGTGACAAGCTGCGATAAGCTGCGGTTAGGAGCAAATATCCATAGACCCGCAGATTTCCGAATGGGGGAACCCGCTAAGGCAATACCTTAGCACCGTATGGTGAATCCATAGCCATATGGAGGTAACCCGCTGAACTGAAACATCTAAGTAGGCGGAGGAAGAGAAAGAAACATCGATTTCCTTAGTAGCGGCGAGCGAAGGGGAAAGAGGCCAAACCGAGGGCAGCAATGCCTTCGGGGTTGAGGACTGCATACGTCATTTAAGATTGCTAGCAGAAGCATGTGGGAAAATGCACCATAGTAGGTA
>JAOAGL010000010.1:0-349 GCA_026415775.1 Patescibacteria group bacterium | reverse complement strand
CGGCACATCCGCGCAAGCGGAGGCAAACCCCGGGATCTGAAACATCTAAGTACCGGGAGGAAAAGAAAACAATAGTGATTCCCCCAGTAGCGGCGAGCGAAAAGGGAACAGCCCAAACCGGCTCTGTTTCGGCAGAGTCGGGGTTGTAGGACTGCCACAAGGACTTAGACTTTGTAGTGGAACACTTCTGGAAAGTGGGGCCATAGAGGGTGATAGCCCCGTACACGAAACGAAGTCTATACCAGGCAGTATCCTGAGTAGCGCGGGACTCGTGAAATCCTGCGTGAATCCGGCGGGACCATCCGCCAAGGCTAAATACGCGCAAGAGACCGATAGTGCAACCTGTCTC
>JAOAGL010000009.1 GCA_026415775.1 Patescibacteria group bacterium | reverse complement strand
AGACTTCATCGTAGAAGCTTCTGTAGGACACATAAAAAATTTACCTAAGAGCAAACTCGGTATTGATATTAAAAACGGCTACACACCGGAATTTGTTTTGATAAAAGGTAAAGAAGAAGTTCTAAAGAAGTTGTGTGATTTGAGTTCAAAAGCTGAAAAAGTTTATATAGCGACAGATCCAGATCGTGAAGGTGAAGCTATCGCATACGATATAGCAAAAGAAATAGAGAACAAAAATCCAAATATCTACAGAGTTCTTTTCCACGAAATAACAGAATCAGGTATTCGAGAAGCTATGCAAAATCCACAAAAAATTAATCAAAATCTTGTGGATTCTCAGCGAGCCCGTAGAGTAATGGATAGAATAGTCGGTTATAAGATTAGCCCATTTCTCTGGAAAACAATTTATCATGGTTTATCTGCTGGAAGAGTTCAATCTGTTGCCCTACGCTTAATCTGTGAAAGAGAACAGCAAATTAAGGATTTTGTTCCAGAAGAGTATTGGTCAATTACGGGTGAGTTTAGAGCAGAAGCAACTGAATCTTTCTTTGCGAAGCTAATTTCCAGGGGTGGTGAGGAAATAAAAATTCCAGATCAAAGTTCAGCTGAAAAACTTGTAGAAGAATTAAAAAATCTGAGTTATAAAGTTAAATCTGTAACCAAAAAAGTTACAAAAAGGAATCCACCTGCTCCTTTCATTACAAGTACACTTCAACAGGAAGCCGCTACCAGATTAGGATTCTCTGCAAAGAAAACTATGCAATTGGCACAAGAATTATACGAAGGTGTTGAAATTGGTGAAGATGGTCTCGTCGGTCTTATAACTTATATGCGTACTGACTCAACGCGTCTAAGCTCAGATGCAGTAGAAGCAGTCAGAGAGTACATTTACAATAATTACGGAAAAGAATATTTGCCTAAAGAACCGAGAGAGTACAAAAA
>JAOAGL010000008.1 GCA_026415775.1 Patescibacteria group bacterium | reverse complement strand
TGGATAGCGTTAAAAAGCTCCATGCCTCCGATTTTTTTCTTAAAATAATCATCACAAATAACAACAAAATCGTAAAAACAAAGCTCATTTATCCTTTGCTGCATTTCCTTGACAAAATCAAACTCCCAATTTTCATAGCTGCCTAATTGCAGCCAATCAATTTTTTCTTTTGACTTCTGAGAAAAACGAATAATTACATCAATTTCGCTTTTGTCCTGTAATTCTATATAATCTTTAACTGTCATACTACCGCTACCCCCTTTCTACCTTCAATTAAATAAGACGCTGCATAAAGCATTGCATCAATTAAGTGGTCATTCCCGTCCATCGGTATTTCTGCTTTTTTATCCAGCCATGTCCAGCCGTTTAACTCTCGCATAAGATTGTAACTATCCTCAACAATTATTTTAAATTCTTTGATTTTTTTTATTGTTTCGTTTTTCCTGTTTTTAATTGCCGGGACGATATTAAGCCCTAAACGTCTAAGGTCAATTATCGTCCTCGGCGAAGCACTATCGGCAACAATAAGATTTTTAGCTCCAGTTGTCAGCAAAAGCTTGCGGTATAGTTTATCAGTTGAGTTTCCGCTTTCATATAGCATTTCTTTTACGTATATAATGTTTCTTTTCTTATCAACTGCTACTTTTACGCATGCGTCCGGATCCCGGACGCCAAAGTCCAAACCAAAAACAAATGGCAAAGAGTTGTCAAATTGTCCAACATCATAAGGTAAGATAGCATCCTCCAGCTGTCCCCAATCGCCCAACCCATAAACTTTATACCAGTTCGCCCAATCTGGGTTATCCTTTTTACTCTCAATAAACCTTTTTTCATTTTCTGCGATAAATGGGTTATCCAAATAATTGGAACGGATAACTATGTAATTATTTTCTTTCCCTAAAATGTGTTCATTTAACCAAAATTCAGCCGAAGGGTTGAAGTCCAAAAACGTTGCCCTCTGCACTCGTGAATAAAATTGCAAAAAAAC
>JAOAGL010000007.1 GCA_026415775.1 Patescibacteria group bacterium | reverse complement strand
CGTCTATTTTCTTTGCCACGAAATAAGCAAACCTTTTTTTGTTATCAACTCTTATTCCTTTCTGTTCAACCCAATTGAGAATTACACCATATAACCTTCCACGTTTATTCGGTGATGTTGGTCTACGTCCATAAACTAAAATACCCGTATACTTTTCACCCTCTAAAGTTATTGTATATCCGCCATTTTCTTTTTCTTCAATCTGTCCATTTAGTCCACGTTCCCACCTTCCAGAGGCTTTTAGCCCCATCTGGTTGTATTTTTGCTTTAATTTTACTATTAGGCCGTTTAGCCAATTTTCTAACGTCTCTTTCATCATGTATATGTTAACGTCGCTTTTGCTGCGACAAAGTCAATGTTTTGTGAAAATCGGTTAAGCTGCAATAAAACGGTTAAATCGCTTAACTCATAACCATATGCACAAGCAAACTCAATAATTGAGCTTGTAAGAATGTCTGTTAAGTCTTTAAGTCTATTGTTATATTTTTCCTCGAAATTCTCAATTAGATTTGCATGCGTGTTATCTTCAAATTTTCTACCAACGGCAAATGTTACGTCATAAGAATAGCCTTGTGGCTTATTTCTATTGACTTCTATTTTGACGTTTGCATCAAAAAGCAAAATGATTTGATTTTTGGAAGGGATAATTTTATTGCCAATTAAAGATTGGTAATACTCTGTCCCGATAATCGGTAAATAATTTTTTGTCGTTGCATAAGCTTTTATATGCTCAATTATTTGCATGTCATTTTTTTAACAAAGTTATGCACGTTATTAAATAAAGTAACTTATTCTGTCAAACGTTTTTTCAACAATCATTTTTTATACTTCTTTGTTTTTATTTCAATAAGTCTGCTTTGGTAATCATTAAGTCTTTTTTGTGTAATAAGCTCAAGCAAAGCATCGCTGTATTTCATTTTTTTAACCTCATCGATTTTCATGTGCAGCGCAATAGCAATTGCCCTTATTTGCAAATAAGCTCCCAGGGACTCCAAACTTTCTATACCAGCCATTCGGCTATCTGCGTCGATTTCGCCCGACAATAGCTCATTTTCAATCTCAATGGTCTGTACAATTTGATCGAGGAAATAATTATATGATTGGATAGCGTTAAAAAGCTCCATGCCTCCGATTTTTTTCTTAAAATAATCATCACAAATAACAACAAAATCGTAAAAGCAAAACTCATTTATCCTTTGCTGCATTTCCTTGACAAAATCAAACTCCCAATTTTCATAGCTGCCTAATTGCAGCCAGTCTATTTTTTCTTTTGATTTTTGGGAAAAACGGATAATTACATCAATCTCGCTTTTGTCAGGTAATTCTATGTAATCCTTAACTGTCATACAACTGCCACTCCTTTCCTTCCTTCAATTAAATAAGACGCTGCATAAAGTAATGCGTCGATTAAATGGTCGTTTCCGTCCATTGGAATTTCGGCTTTCTTATCAAGCCACGTCCAGCCGTTTAACTCTCGCATAAGATTATAACTATCATCAACGATTATTTTATATTCTTTTATTTTCTTTATTGTTTCATTTTTTCTGTTTTTAATAGCTGGTATAATATTAAGCCCTAAACGTCTAAGGTCAATTATCGTCCTCGGCGAAGCACTATCTGCAACAATAAGATTTTTTGCTCCAGTTGTCAGCAAAAGCTTGCGGTACAGCTCATCAGTTGAGTTTCCGCTTTCATATAGCATTTCTTTTACGTATATAATGTTTCTTTTCTTGTCAACTGCGACTTTTACACATGCGTCCGGATCCCGAATACCAAAGTCCAAACCAAAAACAAATGGCAAAGAATTGTCAAATTGCCCAACATCGTAAGGTAAGATAGCATCCTCCAGCTGTCCCCATTCTCCCAATCCGTAAACTTTATACCAGCTCGCCCACTCGGGTTTGTCTTTCTTGCTTTCGATAAACCTTCTTTCATTTTCGACAATGAAAGGATTGTCCATATAATTTGAGCGGATAACCACGTAATCGTTTTCTTTCCCTAAAATGTGTTCGTTTAACCAAAATTCAGCCGAAGGGTTGAAGTCCAAAAACGTTGCCCTCTGCACTCGTGAATAAAATTGCAAAAAAACATTCCAACTTATTCGCCTATTTGCTTCGTTTACAAATAGTATGTCAGGCCTTAAAGAGTGTGCTCTCGCTTCATTCCCTTCTATACCAAAAAACTCTATCTTAGCCTTATTTATGTAATAAGTATGTTCACTTTTGTTTTTAACCTCTCCGATATTTACATTTTCGGCCTCTAATATGCTATCAAAAGCCATCATTGCACCGCCTTTTAGATGCGGTAATGCATAAGAGGCAATAATTATATATAAAGGCTTATTACTTAATAATGCAATGTGGCTAATAACCTGAAGTATAGAGAATGTTTTTCCGCTCCCTTGTCCGCCTTGATTAATGATTAGTCTTGCCCGACTCAGATAGGCCTTTAAGTTTTCGTGATACACTCTCGTGTATTTCATCGTTTTTTATTTTTTCAAGTAACTCTTTGTGCTCTTCGTTTTCGGCAACTATTTTTGGAACTTTAATCGTATGTTCCAATCGTTGTTTTAAGGCAAATTCTTCCGGGTATTTACG
>JAOAGL010000006.1 GCA_026415775.1 Patescibacteria group bacterium | reverse complement strand
TTCCTGACAAGGGCCAGGTCACGGTCAGATATTACGGCCTCTACGCCAATGCCCATCGGGGGAAAGTCAAGAAGGCAAGCCTGGGGCTTTTCCCCCTCCGGATACTCGAGGAGGAACTCCAACCCGTCCCCGCCAAGGGCTGGGCAGAGATGATCCGTAAGGTCTATGAAGTCGATCCTATGATCTGTCCTCAATGCGGCGGACAGATGCGCGTCATCGCTTTCCTCACAGCCTCCGCCGTGGTCGACAGAATCATCGACCACTTGAAGCTGACTTTTGTCGCCGATAAGCCTCCGCCGCAGATTGCTTATCAGCAAGTTCTGATGGCCGCTGAGTCCCCGACTTAATATTTTTCGTGATTTTCTTCTTCCCCAGCATGAGAAGTCTGGCTGATTTCCGGCGCTTTCGGCCTTGCCCCAGATTCCCGGCTCGCCCTCCGCTTTTTCTTGCCCAGCTTGACATCCGCCAGCCTAGGTTTTATCATTTCTCACGACGGGTCGAGGCAATTTTGGTGGCTGAATACTCACCTGGCCGACGCGCCAGAAAAACGAAATTCCTATGATTCCTCGTCCTTTTTCCAACTTAAAAACATTCAACCAAAACCAGTTTTCAACATAAGGAGTATTCACTTTTCTTTTTGGTATTCTTCCTGTATACCATTTTGAAGATTTTACCTGAAAAGTCAGTGATTTTTTTGAGTTCATATTATAAAGAATTAAATCAAAACCTTTTTGCTGCCTGCTCATAGGTATAGCAATAGAATAAACTTTTTTCTTAAAAATATCTTGGAGTTTTGCTGCTATTTGATACTCTGAAAAAGGTAAAGTAAATATATTATCCAGCACAGCCCCCATTATGATTTTTAAGTCCAGTTAGATTAATTAATGTTTCAAAATTAATCCAACATATCTGTTTTTTGTATTTTGGATAAACATCCTTTTTAAGAGAAACTTTATTGAGTTTTTTTTCAAATTCTAAGATTGGATTTTTGGAATCCTTCGTTATTATTAAAAAATACACATCATTTGTTTTTTGTTCAAATTTTTTTATATATTCAAAAACTACTTTTACACCATCTTTTAATTCAAGGGTTCTGTTTTCTTTCTTGTTGTTAGGATTTATTGCTCTTATTATTGTCTTTTGTGGATCCTTGAAATAATGATGCAGCATCCTCATTTTCAATTCAATTTGATTATTCAAACTGGAACTTTTTTTTAAATTGCAACTTTCTTCTGCGTTTTCATTTGTTTTCGCTTCAATAAAAATTAGTTTTTCTTCAATTTCATTTTTTAAATATAGTAGTCCATCAGGGCAACCAAAACCTCGAAACCCTAAAACTAATTCTGTAAATATGCTTATTTGGGACGGCTTAAAATTCTTAAGCGGATTATTTTTATTCTTATCTTCAATTAAACCTATGAACTTATTGATATTATCTTTGTCTTCTGTTAACCACTTTAACATTAAAAAAGAAATTACGCCTCTTTCACTATAACATTCAAATGTAATATTATCTGGATATTTTTTAAAATATAAATCAGCCATTATTCGCCTCTTTTTAAACCCTAAACGCTCTATGAATATAATATTCGTAACTATTTCAAAAGTAAATCGGGAAAGCCGTTTTACAACCTTTCCAGTTCCTCTTTCAACTGCTCATCGTTTATGTGCGTGTAAATCGCTGTGGTCTTCACATCCCGATGCCCAAGATAGTTCTTTAACCCTATCAAAGCCCCCCTATTGAGAAATCGGACGTCAAACGAGTGGCGAAGCGTGTGCGGGCTGATGCGCTTGGTTATCCCAACCGCTTTTGCCAACTGCATATAAATCAAGGTTAGTAGCCAATAAGGAGTTTTTGATATCTATCATATTCTTGTGGTGGTCTTGTTTGAAAGGGTCAGAAAAGTCAGGTAAATTTTTAATTAATTCATAGATTCTTAATCCTTCTTCTGTGAGTGCGATTTTTAATACTTTGCCAGATTTTGTTGGTATTTTAATTAAACCTAACCCTACCATAAAATCAACTGTCCAATTATCTAAATTATTTGGGTCTTCAACTTTACCCCTTATAGATGTAGTAAACTGGTTATTCTTTATCCGTTTAATATAATTAAGAATTCGTCCTAATGGAGCAGGGCCGGAAATTAGGTATTTTGGGTCAAGTTGTTGAGACATATTTACCTCCCTGTAGATTAAATAAATTTTATAGATTTTTACTAATAAGATAATTCTTATCCATTTATTAGTAATTTTGGTTTTAAACCCCCTTTGGACCCCAAATATGGCTATTCTGGGCGGCCAGGACAAGGCAAGAATAATCATATCTGGAAAAGAGAGCGTTTCTTGTATTGATTTTTGTATCCTGTCTGATTTTTTTATTAATTTCGCCAATCGAGACGGCCCCCATTAAAAATATACCTGATCCTGAAAAGCCGGGGCCGTATGCTGTTGGGTTTACATTTCTAATGCTGACCGATGTCAGCCGGGATAACCGTCCAATTGCCGTTTATATCTGGTATCCGGCTAATCCATCCAGCATATCTGGAAGTACACCGCGGGCGTCATACCCTCTCGATCCTTACAATTACATGGGTTGGCCAAGTTCGAGCTCGGCCGACTGGGAAGCCTACGGTTTCGACGGGGCTTATGAAGGTTTAGATGTCTCGGCAGACAAGCCTTTCCCGCTCGTCCTGTTTTCGCCCGGCTGGAGTTGCCCAGCCTGGTTTTACCTGTACCTTCTTCCTCGGGTAGCCAGCCATGGCTACGTGGTGGCCGCTCTGACACACTATAACGACTGGTTCCTTCCCCTGGAACCCTATGACCATATCGCCCTAACAGCCTTGAATCGGCCGCTTGACATTTCTTTCACCCTGACTGACTTGCTGGCAAAAAACGCGACTCCCGGCGATCTTTTATTTAACGCCATCAATCCTGACCTTATTGCC
>JAOAGL010000005.1:3755-4006 GCA_026415775.1 Patescibacteria group bacterium | reverse complement strand
GCAGTAAAATATCATACAGCCACGCATTTATTACATAAAGCCTTAAGAGAAGTATTAGGCGAAGAAGTAAAGCAAAGAGGAAGCAATATTAATGAAGAGCGATTACGTTTTGATTATTCGTATTCTCAAAAACCAACCCCTGAACAATTAAAGAAGGTTGAGGAAATAGTTAATCAGAAAATAAAAGAAAATTTGCCTGTCGTTATGAAAGAGATGACTTTATTTCAGGCGAAAGAAATCGGCGCTATTGG
>JAOAGL010000005.1:0-3745 GCA_026415775.1 Patescibacteria group bacterium | reverse complement strand
ATTTAGGAGACATCAAGAATTATCGCGGACTGCTTCGGCAGGAATGTTTAAGGGAGGATTAGCGGATCGTTCGGAAAAAGCGATAAAGTACCATACAGCTACTCATTTATTACACAAAGCTTTAAGAGATGTGTTGGGCGAAGAAGTGAAACAGAGGGGGAGTAATATTAATGAAGAACGATTACGTTTTGATTATTCGTATTCTCAAAAACCAACTCCTGAACAATTAAAGAAAGTTGAAGAAATAGTTAATCAAAAAATAAAAGAAAACTTACCCGTTGTTATGAAAGAAATGACTTTATCTCAGGCAAAAGAGATTGGCGCTATAGGTCTTTTTGAGGATAAATATGGCGAAAAGGTAAAGGTTTATTTTATTGGACATCCAGAAAATGTTTATTCTAAAGAAATTTGTGGTGGTCCGCATGTTCAAAATACGGGGCTTTTGGGATGTTTTAAAATAGTCAAAGAAGAATCAGTTTCGAGCGGTGTCAGGCGAATAAAAGCTATTTTGGAGTAGAAGATTTATTTGTTATAATTAAAAAGAAGAGATTTTTACGATGTTCAAATTATTTCATAAAAATTGGAAACCGGTTTTTTGCTTTTTTGGCGGATTAAGAGAAGTAAATTCTGCTTTGGCGTTTATAGATTTTGAAAAAAAGAAAATTAGAATAAAAAAATACCATAATTATTTTTGTGATAGCGATGATGGTTTTGGAGAAGATGATTTAGTAAAAATTTTAACCAAAGAAATAAAAAAAATTTCCAAGAAAACCCCAGCGATTATTAGTTTTGAACAGCCATTTATTAAATCAACAAAAGCGCGTTTATCAATTGTGCGGGAAAATCCTTTAACGGCAGTTGACTATGAGGATTTGGAAAATATTATTTTGAATTTAGTTTGGCGTTTGTATGATAAAGAACGCATCGTTGTTAGTCAAAAAATGAAAATTTCTGAATGGGATGTTGTTTTGGCTCATTCAAAATTAAGCGATCCGCGCATTGATGACAAAAGAGTTTTAAACCCCATTGGTTTTACAGGGAAAACTTTCTCTTTTTGTGTTGAAAATACTTATATGCATTGTCTTTTTTGGGAAGCTATTAAGCATATTTTGGAACAATGGGGAGGAGAGTTGCTTTTTATTGGGGAGAAAAATTTGATTTTTGATAAAACTTTTTCTTTAATAGATAATATAGCAAAGAATATTCTAGTGGAAATTGGTTATACAACAACAAGCGCCGGATTGCTGGGAGATTATCTAAACACTTTTAAATATTTTGATTGGGGGGAGAAAAACCTGTTATTAGCACTTTCACAAAATCTTTCAATTTCTTCTTCTTTGGCGGAAGAAATTAAAATTCGCTATGAAAACAATGAAATAAGCGAAAATGCTAAAAATTGGTTTAAGAAGCTGTTTGACAAAGAATTAAAAATTTTGGTAGAGGGCGTTAATTTAATTGCCAAAGAAATTTCTTCAAAAGAAAAAATAGAAGGATTTTATTTAATTGGGAGTTTAAAACAATTTCCATATTTAATTGAGACATTTGAAAAGAATCATTGGCCGGCGAGCATTTTTAAAATACCAGTCAATATAAACTATTATGATAATGAAAAATTCTTTTCAGACTTGGAGATTGAATTAGAAGGTGAAGAGGCATCCAATTTACCCTTTAATCTTATAAGTAATTTATCTTTCTCTTTTGTTTCAGAACCTAAATATGAAGAAATGAATAAAATTTTAAAACGTCGAATCAAGTGGTTAAATCAAAATTTATTAAAAAAATATAAAAAATGAAGGCAGAAAATATTTATGTTGATATAACTGAATCGGTGTCTGAGGTTGTTGAAAAAATTATTAATTCAAAAAATGATACCATCGTTTTGATTATTCCGGCAAATGCCAAAATCGCCGATTCATTGTTAAACTTTAAACTTATAAAACGCGAGGCGGCAGCGGCTGATAAAAAATTGTTTGTGAATAGCGATGCGGAGGAAGTTGTTTTCATGGCAAAAGAAGCGGGAATGAAATTAATTGAGATGGCTGAGATAAGTAGACCAAAACCAAAGACAAAAATTCTTCTTGGCGATATTAAACCACCGAAACGGAAAAAAATAGAAAAAGCTCAAAAAACAATTTCGCCCCAACAGACAGAGGAGGAATTACCAGAAATCAAAGAAATTATTCAGCAAGTGGAAATAAAAACCCAAAGAAAAAAAGTTCAAAAAGACATTACTCCTAAGAATATTAATAATGAGAAGAAATTTTTTACAGATTATTTTGATGAAGACCATTTCAGTAATATAGAAATTGATGAGAAAGAAATAAAAAAAGAAAAAATCCAAAAGCCAAAATTAAAAATTAAAAAAGGGGTGAAGATTTTATTGACTGCCATTATTCTTTTTGGTTTAGCCACATTCTGTCTTATTTATTTTATTGCCAAAGCCGAGGTTAGAATTTTTTCCAATAAATATAGTTGGTCTGAACAAATTCCTGTTTTAGCGACGGCTGGAATTAATGATATCGATCAAGTTAATTTTAAAGTTCCAATTAAATCCTTTGATTTTTCAAGAACTATTACTGAAAAATTCCCTGCCACTGAAGTAAAAAGCATCCAAGCTAAGGCCAGAGGGACAATAAGAATTTATAATGCTTATAGCTCCGAACCTCAAATTCTGGTGGCAACAACAAGATTTCTGTCAAAAGAAGGAAAACTTTTTAGGTTGGTAAATAAAACAACAGTTCCCGGCGCCAAAATTCAGGATGGTAAAATTGTGCCATCTTATATTGATGCTGAAGTGATTGCTGATCAGCCAGGGGAATCTTATAATATTGGCCCTACAACATTTACTATTCCTGGTTTTGAGGGAACGCCTAGATATTCCAAATTTTATGCCGAATCATCTTCTTCTATGACCGGTGGCTATATAGGAACAACAAAGGTAGTTGGTCAGTCAGATATTAATCAAGCTAAAAACAAATTGGTTGAAATAGCATCAATTTCTTTGAATGAAGAATTAAACAGCAAATTATCTGCTAATGATATTGTTTTACCAGATGCTAAGCATATCAGCATTGCGAGCTTTTCAACTAATCCTAAACTTGATGAAAAAGCTGAACAATTTGAGGTAACCGCCAAAATATTTATGAGGGCTTTGGTATTTAATGAAGATGATGTAAAAAGATTATTTATTAACGAAGCCAAAGATAATAATTCACAATTGTTAGATAAGGAACTTTTTAGTTATCAACTAAATTATGGAGCTGCACGATTTGATTTTGAAAAAAAGCTTTTATCTTTTCCCGTGACAGCCAACTTAATTTTCTGCGATAAAATTGATCAACGAGAGTTTAGTAGTAATTTAGCCGGAAAAAACATCAAGGATTTAGAGTTATTCCTTAAACAATACAAAAGCATTAACAAGGTGGAAATAAAGATTTGGCCAAAATTTTTGAATTTTACGCCTCTTAATTCAAACAGAATTACAATTATAATCGATGAAAAAGCGATTTAGTGTTGACTAATTAAAAAACATTTTTATAATACAAACTAATCAACCATTAGGTTGTAGAAGTATTTTTTATGAAGAATAAGCAATTTGAGGGCGTTGTTATCGAAGCCTTACCTAGCACCACCTTTAAAGTTCAATTGGATGATGGTAGAGAGGTTTTGGCGCATTTGTCTGGTAAATTAAGGTTAAATTTTATTCGGATTATGGTTGGTGATAGAGTAGTGGTTGAACTAAGCC
>JAOAGL010000004.1 GCA_026415775.1 Patescibacteria group bacterium | reverse complement strand
ATATTAATGGTGCTCTTCCTAATATAGAGAAATTTTTGTACAATATAGAAGCAATATCTCCAAAATTTATTTTAACTATAGATAATTTTAATATTTTAGATGTTGGAGGTGGTAATTATCAATTTTCAGCAATTGGTAAAGTTTTTTTTAGAGATTTTTAGAAATTAAATATAAATATGAATAATTTATTTAAAAAACATTACGAAATATTTTTGTTTTTAATAGCTTTAATATTAATTGCTTTAATTATTTTTTTATTAATAAAAACAATAAATATTTTGAGTAAAAATTTTGATAAAGCTTTAACTATTCCTAATTTGTCTGAAAAAAATACAAATTTTAATATTCAGCAAGCAATTTTAATTTTGCAGAAAAGAAAATTAATTCAATAATTTTGACATTTAAGATTTTTATTTTATATAATAATTTTAGTTTTTGAATTTTTAAATAAAGTAAGCGCGCGTAGCTCAGCTGGTTAGAGCGTCCGCTTGACATGCGGAAGGTCCCCCGTTCGAGTCGGGGCGTGCGCACAAATATTTTTTTAAAACTTAATTTTTAAATATAAATTTTATTCTTGACTTTTTTATAAAACGAAATATAATATAAAGCACGATGGTAACTTTAGTAAATCTGTTAAGAAAAAGCGGCTGGCGTTAATTTTTTTTAATACATTTTAAAAATGTCAGCCGCAGTAAGCGGCTGATTTTGTTTGAGATGATAGAGTGGATTTTGGTGGTTGACAAATTAATATTTTACAAACTATTTACGTCTCGCATAGTTTGTAATTTTTTAGATGACAAGTATTAGGATGGTTGGTTTCTAAGAGCGTATGGTGGATGCCTCGACATTGGAAGGCGATGAAGGACGCGGCGTAGCGGCGATACGCCTCGGGGAGGTGCGTAGCAACCTATGATCCGGGGATTTCCGAATGGGGTAACCCATCTTGATAAACTCAAGATATTCCGAGTAATCGGAAGGCGTACCCAGGGAAGTGAAACATCTCAGTACCTGGAGGAAAAGAAAACAATAGTGATTCCCCAAGTAGCGGCGAGCGAAAAGGGAAATAGCCTAAACCTTGTCCTTTATAGGATAGGGGGTTACAAGAAAGAAACGCTTCTAAATTTTTTGCAAGATTTTTTTTGCAAAAGATTTAGAGTGGGAAAGTTACAAAATCATTTGTTAGTCGAATATTTTTGGAAAATAAAGCCATAGAGGGTGATAGCCCCGTAGACGAAAACAAATGATCTTTCTAGTTTCTTTTCTTAAGTAGCTTAAGGTCGGAACGCCTTGAGCGAAGTTGGGAGCACTATTCTCCCAAGGCTAAATACTTCCAATGATCGATAGTGAACTAGTACCGTGAGGGAAAGGTGAAAAGCAGGCCGGTGAGGCCGATGAAATAGAACCTGAAACCATATGCTTACAAGGAACCGGAGTCTCTTTAATGGGATGACGGTGTGCCTATTGAAGAATGAGCCAACGAGTTATTGTTCGTTGCAAGTCTAATCCTGATCAAATCAGGAGGAGGCGTAGCGAAAGCGAGTCTTAATAGGGCGATTAAGCAGCGGACAATAGACCCGAAGCCGGATGAGCTTACCTTGGCCAGGGTGAACCTCGCAGAAATGTGGGGGGAGGCCCGAACCGGTTGGTTGTTCAAAACCTTCGGATGAGCTGAGGTAAGGAGTGAAAAGCTAATCGAATTCGGTAATAGCTGGTTCTCTCCGAAATAGCTTTAGGGCTAGCGTCAGCGAAAAATTTTTCGCAGGTAGAGCTACTGGTTTATGAGTAAAGGGCGCAAGCTCGGCTCATGAGTCAAACTCCGAATGGCGAAAAATATGCGCTGATAGTCAGAGCGTGGGGGCTAAGCTCCATGCTCAAAAGGGGAACAGCCCAGATCACCATCTAAGGTCCCTAAATTTACGCTAAGTGTAAAAGGTAGTCATAATTCATAGACAGATAGGAGGTTGGCTTAGAGGTAGCCATCCTTTAAAGAGTGTGTAACAACTCACTATTTAAGAATTGTGGCGCCGAAAATGTACCGGGGCTAAGCGTAATACCGAAGATGTGATTCATTTATTTTTCTTATGAAAAATAAATGAAGGTAGGAGAGCATTCTAAATGCTGTGAAGCTTGACCCGTGAGGGCAGGTGGAGCGTTTAGAAGAGAGAATGTTGGCATGAGTAACCACTATCCTAATGAGAAATTAGGACCCTGAAAATCCAAGGTTTCCGTCCCGCTGGCAATCAGGGACGGGTTAGGCGGCCCTAAGCTGATGGCGAAAGCCGAAAGCGATGGACAGCTGGTTAATATTCCAGCCCTCCGTTATATTTCGATGGAGTGACGAAGCGTAGTAGATTAAGCACCTTATTGGTTTGGTGTTTGCTTGTTAAGAATAAGATGTAGGCAAATCCGCATCTTTGCATTAAATTGCAAATTCAAGACAAGCAACGAGATATGATTTTTATCATATCAAGTTAATTGAGCACGCTTCCAAGAAAAACTTCTAAGGTTAAATATAACGGATCCGTACCGGAAACCGACACAGGTGGATAGGGCGAGAAGCCCAAAGGGAACGAGTGATTCGCCGCTAAGGAACTCGGCAAAAAAGCTGGGCGTAACTTCGGGATATGCCCTTCCTTGAGCAATCAAGGACGCAGCGAAAGTCTCTCTGGCGACTGTTTACCAAAAACACAGCTCCCTGCTAACTCGTAAGAGGATGTATAGGGGGTGACGCCTGACCGATGCGAGAAGGTTAAATCTGCCGGTCAATACTTTGCTTTTTGTAAAGTATTGGCTGAGTGGACTAAGCCCTCGTCAATGTCAGCCGTAACTATAACGGTTCTAAGGTAGCGCAATTCCTTTCCGGGTAAGTTCCGGAGCGCACGAAAGGCGTAACGACTGGAGAACTGTCTCGGCGGCGAGCTCGGTGAAAATGCGATTCCCGTGAAGACGCGGGATACCTGCAGCGGGACGAAAAGACCCCGGAAGCTTTACTGCAGCCTGGTGTTGTTTTTAGGATTTTGATGCGTAGCGTAGTGGGGAGGGGATGAAGCTCTGATTCCGGTCAGGGCAGACCCGACAATGAAACACCCATCTTCAAAATTTTAAAAACTAACTTTATAAGAACCGCATTGCGGAAGCTTATAAAAGACAGCGCTTGGTAGGCAGTTTCAATGGGGCGTTGTCCTCCTAAAAGGTAACGGAGGAGTTTATTAAGGTCGGCTTAGTCCGGATGGAAACCGGACTGGACGTGCAAAGGCAAAAGCCGGCTTGACTGCAAGACCGACAAGTCGCGCAGGTGCGAAAGCAGAACTTAGTGACCCGACGGCTCTTTATAGAAAGGCCGGAGACACCGGATAAAAGCTACTCCGGGGATAACAGGCTGGTGAGGCCCAAGAGTTCACATCGACGGCCTCGCTCGGCACCTCGATGTCGGCTCACCCTAGCGCGGGGGTGGAGAAGCTCCCAAGCGTTTGGCTGTTCGCCAATTAAAAGGGTACGTGAGCTGGGTTCAGACCGTCGTGAGACAGGTTGGTCTCTATCTGCTGCAGGCGCAAGATACTTGAGGGGAGTTGGCCCTAGTACGAGAGGACCGGGCTGAACGTACCTCTGGTCTACCGGCTTTGGCACCAGCTGAACTGCCGGGTAGCTATGTACGGACGGGATAAGCGCTGAAAGCATCTAAGCGCGAAGCCTACCCCAAGATAAGGTATCATGGGTTTCGTGGTAGATTACCACGTCTCCGCAAGGAGCTCTGTTTTTATAGCAGAGGATAGGCTCTAGGTGTAAGCACCGTAAGGTGTTTGCTTATATAATTTCAAATTTGTAAATTTTAAATTCCAACTTCGGTTGGGTTTAAGATTTCAAAGGAGAGTTATATAAGCTAGCCGAGGAGTACTAATAACCCGCCCAACCATCCTAATACTTGTTATTTAAAAGTTTAAAAACCGCATTAATTTCCTGGTGATTAAGTTTAGCGTGATCCACCCGTTCCCATTCCGAACACGGAAGTGAAAGCGCTAAACTCTGATGATACTAGCCGATTCGTCGGCTGGGAAAGTAGGATTCGCCAGGAAATTAATGCGGTTTTTATTTTTAGAAGTATTTGAAATTATTAGATTTTAAAATATAATTTATCTATATGAAAAAATATGATTTTTTAAAAATTGAGAAAAAATGGCAAAATCAATGGTTAAAAAATAAAGTTTTTCAATCTAAAGATTTTTCTTCAAAACCAAAATATTATCAACTAGAGACATTTCCTTACCCATCTGCTCAGGGTTTGCATACTGGACATCCAAAGGGTTATACAGCTGAAGATATTTTAGCTCATTTTCATAGAATGAATGGTTACGAGGTTTTATATACAATGGGCTGGGATGCTTTTGGTTTGCCAACTGAAAATTATGCTATTAAAGTTGGAAAATCTCCTAAAGAAGTTGCATTATCTAATATAGCTAATTTTAAAAGACAAATTCAAAGTTTTGGTTTTTCTTATGATTGGTCTAGAGAAATTAATACTTCTGATCCTCAATATTATAAATGGACTCAATGGCTTTTTATTCAACTTTATAAAAATGGTTTAGCTTATAGGAAAGAAGCTGATGTTAATTGGTGTTCAAGTTGTAAAACTGTTTTAGCTAATGAGCAAGTTATTGGTGGTCATTGTGAAAGATGTAATTCTAAAATTGAACAAAGAAAAATGGAGCAATGGTTTTTAAAAATAACTAATTATGCTTCAAGATTAATTAATGATTTAAAAAATGTTGATTGGCCCGAAGGGACTAAGAAGAGACAACTTGATTGGATTGGTAGATCAGAAGGAGCAATTTTAGAATTTAAAATAGACAAAATTAAAGATTCAATTAAAGTTTTTACAACAAGAGCAGATACTTTATTTGGAGCAACTTTTTTGGTTTTAGCTCCTGAACATTACCAAATTCAAAAATTAATTAATTTTATTTCTAATAAAAAAGAAGTTTTAAATTATATTGAGCAAACAAGACATAAGACTGCTTTAATGCGTCAAGAAGGAGCTGGTCAAAAAACAGGAGTTAGATTAAAAGGTGTTTTTGCAATTAATCCTGCCACAAATCAAAAAATTCCAATTTTTATTGCTGATTATATTTTAATGGATTATGGGACTGGAGCGATAATGGGCGTACCAGCTCATGATGAACGTGATTGGGAATTTGCTAAAAAATATAAATTAAAAATTATTCAAGTAATTAAACCATTTAATGGCGATTGGAATATTAATAAAAAAGCTTATATTCATGATGGGTTATTAATTAATTCAGCTGAATTTAATAATTTAAATTCTGTTGAGGCTCGAAAAAAAATTATTAAAAAATTTAAAGGTAAAAAAACCTGGCAATATAAATTAAGAGATTGGTCTGTTTCTCGCCAGAGATATTGGGGTGTTCCAATCCCAATTATTTATTGTAAACATTGCTTTGAATTAAAAAATAAAAAAGAAATTAAAAAATTAAAATATGGTATTGATTGGACAAAATTTAATAATATTAATTATTTAATTCATTCAGTTCCTGAAAAAGATTTGCCAGTTAAACTTCCAGATTTGAAAGATTATCGCCCACAAGGCAAACCACCACTTGCTTCATCTGATGAATTTATAAAAGTTAAATGTCCAGTTTGTGGGAAAGATGCTTTACGTGAAGTTGAAACATTAGATACTTTTGTAGATTCTTCTTGGTATTATTTGCGCTATGTTGATCCTCATAATCAAAAAGAAATTTTTAATAAATCTAAAGCTAAATTTTGGTTGCCGGTTGATTTATATATAATTGGAGCCGAACATACTGTTTTACATTTATTATATTCAAGATTTATCACTAAATTTTTATATGATTTAGGATATATTGATTTTCAGGAGCCTTTTTTGAAAATAAGACATCAAGGATTAATTTTGGGCGCTGATGGTCAAAAAATGTCAAAAAGTAGAGGCAACGTTGTAAATCCTGATGAAATTATTCAAAAATTTGGAGCAGATACTTTTCGAATGTATGAAATGTTTATGGGCCCATTTGAAGATGCTGCACCATGGTCTACAGAAGGAGTTTTGGGCGTCCATAGATTTTTAAATCGTTTTTGGAATTGGTCTCAAAAAAATATTTTAGAAATAAAAAAACACAATATTAAAACTTCTTTTAAAGCCTTACAATTTATTCATCAAACCATTAAGAAGGTTACTATTGATATTCAAGCTTTAAATTTTAATACTTGCGTTTCTTCTTTTATGATTCTTTTAAATAATTTAGAAAATGAATTTATTAGTCAAAATGATTTAGAAAATGTTTTAAAAATTATGTATCCTTTTGTTCCGCATATTTGTCAAGAATTGTGGTGTGATTTAGGAAATAAATCTTATATTGATTTTGAAGAATGGCCTAAATTTGATGAAAAGATATTATTAACTCAAAAAGTTAATTTAATTATTCAAATTAATGGAAAATTTAAAACTATATTAGAAATTGATAAAGATATGAATCAAAAAGAAATTTTGCAAATTATAATACAAAATGAAAAATTAAATAAGTTAATTAATAATCAAAAGATAAAAAAGGTTATTTATATTCCAAATAAGGTTATTAATATTTTAATTTAAAAATGAAATACGTTTTAACATTTGTTTTAATAATTATTATAATAGCTTTTTTGTTTAGTATTGGTTTATTTAAAAATTTGCAATTAAAAAATTTTAATTTTTTAAAGTATATTTTTCCAACTTCTACTTATAATTATATGTCTTTTTATGGCAATAGAAATAATACTAGTACTTATTTAGGACGTATTCGTTTTAATAATAATTCTCATTTAAACAATTTTAATGAAAGTGAAGTTTCACCTTATGCTGGAAAAGTATTTATAGAAGATATTAAAATCTATGGTAATCAAGGTCAAAAATATGAAGAAATTATTTTATCTGTTAGAGGTCTACAAAATCAACAAAAAATTAATATTAGCGGCTGGTCTTTATTTTCTAATAAATCAAATTTTATTATAACTTTTGGTTTAAAAAATTTAGATTTTTCAAAAGTTTTTAAAGAATCCAGTATTGTTTTAGAAAATAATTATAAAGTTAAAATTTATTCTACTCATAGTCCGATTGGAGTTAATTTTGAATTAAATAAGTGTAGTGGTTATTTAAATGAATTTTATAAGTTTATTCCTAATTTGCCAAAAAATTGCCCTAAAATTGAAAAAAGGGAAATTGCACATTTGAGTGGTTTATGCCAAGATTTTATTTTAGGCTTAAAAACTTGCGAGGTGCCAAATCAATTTAGGATTATAGATAATGATCCAGCTTGTTTAAATTATTTAAAAAATATAAATTATCAAGGTTGTTTTGATAAAAATAAAAATAAATTTGATTTTTATACTAAAGAATGGATTATTTTTATGAATAAAGAAATATTAGATGATTTACATGATAGGGTTTTACTTTATGATAATAAAGGACTTATTGTAGATGAATATATTTATTAAATAATTTTATAAAATTAATTTATTGATATTAATTTATTTTCTTTCATCAAGAATTAGGGTAAAATTTAAAAATTTGCCAGATCTCCATATAAGAAAATTAATTTTATCTCCAATGTTTTTTTCTTCTAAAATATTTAAAATAGTATAATTTTGATTTATTTTTTTACCATTGCATTCTAAAATAATATCTTTTTC
>JAOAGL010000003.1 GCA_026415775.1 Patescibacteria group bacterium | reverse complement strand
AATCTTTCTTTTTTCTTCTCTCTCTTTTTCTTGTTCAGGTGTTCTTATTGGTTGTCGAGGTATTTTTTCAGGCATATTTTTTCTTATTTTTTATATTTTGCGCTTTCTTTTAAATTATATCTGTAAATTTTATAAATAAAAAAGGTTGTTGTTACAACTTCTTTTGTTTCTTCCTCCATTCCTCTATTTTTTTGTGATTACCGGATAAAAGGACAGGTGGCACACGCCAAGCGATTTTTTTATTTTTCGAATTGGGATAAAAGACTGCTGGCCGAGTATAAACAGGGTAACTACCTTTAAACTCTTCGAGAGACTCATATTTGCCCAACACCCCAGGAATTAAACGCGAAATAGTATCAACAACAATCATTGCCGGAATTTCGCCGCCACTTAAAATATAATCCCCCACTGAAATTTCCTCATCAGCCAAATATTTAGCAACGCGTTCATCTACCCCTTCATAGTGTCCGCAAATTAAAATCAAGTTATCATATTTTAATAAACGTTTGGCTGTTGTTTGATTAAATTTTTCCCCACGCAAAGAAAAAAGGATGATTCTCGTGTTTTTTTTGTTAAAATTTTTAATCTTTTTTTTAAGATAAAAAATTGCTTTATAAATCGGCTCAATCATCATTACCATCCCCGGCCCTCCCCCATATGGTTTATCATCAACGGTTTTATGTTTATCGGTAGCAAAATTACGCGGATTAATAATTTCGATTTTGACTAAGTTCTTGTTTTGAGCTCGTTTTAAAATAGAAGTATTTAAATAACTAAAAACCTCCGGAAATAAAGAAAGAATGTAAAATTTTTTGGTAATTTTCTTTTTTTTCATATTTTTTAGAAAATAAACCCCTGCTTATGAGGGGTTTATTTTCTTTTTAAGAAGTTTTTGCAAATTAAAAATTTCCCAAATTTTCAACTTCTTTCTCAACAGAACTTACATTCTGTTTTGAAGAACCAGCTGGTTCTTCGATTTTCAAATTCACTCGAGCATTATTTCTGAGGCCGACTAAACGAGTTAAAGAACGGATGGCTCTTACCACCGATCCCTGGCGCCCGATAATTCGGCCCATGTCCTTGGGATTAACCTTTAAGGTTAAAAGCACTCCCATTTCATCAATGGTACGAGTAACTTTTACCTCATCAGGATAATCCACAAGTGCTTTAACAATGTACTCGAGAAATTCCTGGTCTTTTGCGTTAGTCATGATAATCGGTACTCTTGCTATATCGACCTTTAATTCGGGATATTTTTATTTTAAAAATTTAAATAATTTCGTCAAGAATGAAAAAATTCGCTTGATAATCTGTTATTTATTCATTAAAATGAGCTTGATATGCAACTTATTATCGGTTTGGGCAATAAAAATGCTGGATTTAAATCTACGCCACACAATGTCGGCGCTGAAGCAGTTAAAATTTTTGTCAAACAAATATTTAATGGCTCTTTTTCGTTAAACAAGAAGTTGTCTGCTTTAATTTATCAAGAGAAGCACACAATTTATGCAATTCCCTATTGCTACATGAACGAATCCGGTCGTATTGTCAAAAATTTAGTTAAATATTTTAATACCCAACTTAACGATTTATTGGTTGTTCACGATGATACGGATCTGTTATTGGGCAATTTTAAAATTCAAAAAAATCGCGGAGCAGCCGGCCATAAAGGCGTTGAATCAATTATTAAAATTCTTAATTCAAAAGGTTTTTGGCGATTGCGCATAGGCGTTCGCCGAAAAGAAATCAAAGCAAAAGCCATTGATATCGTCTTAAAAAAATTTTCTAAAAAAGAAAGGGGGGTTATTGAAGGTCTTCACCCAAACATTAACAAAACAATCAATGAATGGGTCAATAAACACTAAAAATTAATCCGTGGATATCTTGTTAATTTTTTGTTTATTTTTATTTCTAATTTATTTTGTAAAATAATTATATGGTTGATAAAAAAACCAGCAGAGAAAAAGAAAATGAAAAAACATTAAAAGAGGTGCCACCTCAAAATATTGAGGCAGAAAAATCTGTTTTGGGATGTTTAATGATTGATAAAGAGGCAATTACGAAAATTGCTGATTTTTTAGAAGTAGAAGATTTTTATCGAACTGCCCATCAAAAAATTTATGAGGCTATGATGGATTTGTATAATAAGCACGAACCTATCGACATTGTCAGCGTTACCAATCGTTTGCAAGAAAAAAAACAATTAAGTGAAATTGGCGGAGCTAGCTATTTGGCTTCGTTGGTAAACATGGTTCCCACCAGCAGCCATGTAGTTGCTTATGCTAAAATTGTCCAACAAAAAAGAATTCTCAGAAATTTAATTTCGACCGCTTATGAAATCGGTGAATTGGCTTGGCAAGAAACAAAAGACGTTGATCAACTTTTAGATGAAGCTGAACAAAAACTTTTCCAAATTACCCAGAAATCGCTTCGTCAAGAATTTTTGCCATTAAAACCAATACTAACGAAAGCGTTTGAACGAATTGAAATGCTCCATCAAGGAGAAAAACAATTTTCTGGCATCCCCACTGGTTTTGTTGAATTAGACAAAAAACTTTTTGGACTACAACCATCAGATCTAATTATTCTCGCCGCTCGTCCTTCCCTTGGTAAAACATCACTCGCGCTTGATATTGCTCGATATGCGGCTGTAAAAGAAAAAAAGTCTGTTGGTATTTTTAGTTTAGAAATGTCTAAGGAACAAGTGGTTGATCGTTTAATTAGTGCCGAATCCGGAATTGAATTATGGCGTATTCGTACAGGAAAATTACATCCAGAAGACTTTGAAATTTTACAACAAGGCCTAGACCGTTTATCTCAAGCACCTATTTATATTGATGATAACTCATCACCTAACATTATGCAGATTAGAACAATGGCGCGGCGTCTTCAAGCTGAAAAAGGATTGGATTTAATTATTATTGATTATCTCCAACTTATTGTACCTCGGGAAAATTACAACGGGAGCATGGTCCAGCAAATTACTGAAATTTCCCGAGGATTAAAAGCTTTGGCCCGCGAATTAAATGTGCCAATTTTGGCTGTTTCCCAGCTTTCTCGCGCTGTTGAACAAAGAGATCATAAAATACCCAAATTATCAGATCTTCGCGAATCTGGCTCTATTGAACAAGACGCTGATGTAGTGCTTTTTATTTATCGTAAAGATCGTGATAAATTAGAAACGGAATTATTAGAAGAAGAAAAAAACACAGCTGAAATTATTATTGCTAAACATCGCAATGGCCCCTTAGGGACAATTAAAGTCAAATTTATTCCTGAATTAACAACTTTCCGCAATATTGATGAAACTTTTAGTGAAGACGGGGTGGCCAGCATGGAAAGTGATTGGTCTATTATTGAATAACAAACATGCTCCCTTCAACCATTCAAAAATTTGTTGAACTTGTTGCAAAATTCCCTTCCATTGGGAAAAGACAAGCATTTCGATTGGCTTTTTATCTTACACGCAATAAAGAAATTAGGCAAAAATTACTAATTATTTTAGCAGAATTAGAAAAGAATATTAAAATTTGCGAACAGTGTTTTTTACCTTTTGAAGGTAATGGACAATTATGTGATATTTGCACTGATAGAAACCGCAAGAAAGATTTGATTTGTGTCGTTGAAAAAGAAACTGATGTATTCTCCATTGAAAACACTCATCAATTCAAAGGCGTCTATCATATTCTCGGTCAACTAATCGATCCTAATAATTTAGAAAGTTACCAGAAATTACATATAGACAAACTCCAAAAACGCATTCAAGAATTGCCAAATAAGATGGCTGAAGAAATTATTTTGGCTCTCAACCCAACGACTGAAGGAGATTTAACTGCTATGTATTTGGAAAGAAAATTAAAAAATTTAACAAAAAAAATTACTCGAATTGGAAGAGGTATTCCCACTGGAGGCGAAATCGAATTTGCCGATGAAGAAACAATTAAAAATGCTTTATCCAACCGCCAGTGAAATAAATATGGATTATATTTGAAAAAAATCTCCCTTGCGGGAGATTTTCTATTTTATCTTTGTAATTTTCGCTTCTGTATACCATTGTCGATGCCCTCTCTTCTTTCGATAGCGTGTTTTTGAATGATAGCGAAAAACAATCACCTTTCGCGATCGTCCTATTTTTAATATTTCCGCCTCAACCGAATGTTTTTCTAAATATGGTTTCCCGATTTCTAATTTTCCATTCTCAGCGGCCAACAAAAGAACTTTATCAAAAACAATTTTATCTCCTGTATTGCCCGTTAACTTTTCTATTTTAATTTTATCTCCTTCTTTAATTAAATATTGTTTTCCTCCTGTTTCAATTACTGCTAACATATGTTTTATATATTATGGATTAATTTTCTTTTGTCAATTAATTAACTGCGGAGGTGTTATTTTGACCATTTAAATTATTCTCTTCTTTCTGCTGTGAAATTATTTTTTCAATTTTCTGAGTAATTTTTTCAAATTGATTAATAATGTCTAAAATTTCTTCTGCTGCTTCGTCCAACAAAAACTCACCAATCTCTTTGCTTGCTTTAGATGGTTCGCCATAAACGCCGCTTACCGATTCATATTCCCACGGCAAAAAAAGTTTTAAAGTGCCTTCATCTAATGGTTTATAATCTTTAGTTTTTAACAATCCCGTTTCATCAATGACTTTTTCTTTTTGTACCAATTTCTCATTAATCGCCATCATCAACGACGTTTCTATTTCATCGGCATGACGTACCCAATACTTAAAATTAACCTTTTTTAAAGCCTGAACACCTCTTTTGCCCGATAAATAAAGAGGAATTGTTGCGGCGTATGGGTATTCTATATTTAAACTAGCAATAACGTCTTCTAAATAGCTTTGATTGCCTCCATGGCCATTTAAAAAGAAAATTTTTCGAAAACCATTGTTTAATACACTTTTGCTAATGCCCAGCGTTAATTCTTCAAAAATTCTATTATCAACATCCAAAGAGCCGGCATAACTACCCGAAACCCCATAAAACAGCGTGGGTAATAAAACAATTTTATCTGGTGCTTTTTGTTCAATTTTTTTAGCAATATTTTCTGCAATATAACTATCAGTTCCTAATGGCAAATGCGGACCATGTTGTTCAATGGCACCCATTGGGAATAAAACAACTAGATGTTCTTTATTTAAATTTTTTAATTCTTCAACAGTTAAATCAGAATATATCATATTAATTAAATTTTCGCACAAAAAAATAAAAAATGCAATAAAAAAATCTATTTTTCTTTTACAAAAGGTTTATTAAAAAAATAAATCCAGAAATAGTTTAAAAAATATCGAGTAATTGTTTTAAAATAGCCGTCGTTTTTAAATCTTCTTCCCGAAGTTAATATTGTTAATTTGGGCGAAAAAATTATTTTGCCTAATTTTGCTAATTTCAAAGCCACTAAAATATCTTCTCCCCAAAATTTTACACTCGTATCATAACCACCGATTTTCTCCAATGCCTTCCTACGAATAGCCATATTACCCCCAATAATTAATGCCGCAGGTTTTCTAAAGAAAAATTGTAATATTTTTGGTACAATAGGATAAAAAATAGTTTGGAAAAATAAAAAATTTTTTCTCAAAAAGATGTTCATATCTTCATAATCATAGGGGCCAGAAACGGCTACAATCTCTGGGTTGTTAAAATATTGTTCCATATTTTTTAAACTATTTTTACTTAAACGACAATCAGCATCTACAGATAGAATTATTTCTCCCGTTGAACTTAAAAATCCTCTCTGACGAGCAAAAGTTAAACCCTGTTTTTCCTCTTTTACAATTTTAGGAAATTGGTATTTCTTTGCTATTTCTACTGTTTTGTCGGTACAATTATTATCAACAATAATTACCTCAAAATTATCTTGCGGATATTCCAATTGTTTAATTGATTCCAATAATGAAGAAATGTTTTTTTCTTCGTTATAACAGGGCACAACAATAGAAAATTTCATATTTTTGAGCGGGTGACCGGATTTGAACCGGCGATCTTCTCCTTGGAAGGGAGACGTGTTGCCGCTACACCACACCCGCATCCTTTTTCAATTTTAATCAATCTTTATTTTTTGACAATATATTATTTAAAAAACTTTTGCGGTGAATATCACTAATGCCATTTTTTCTTATTAATTCTATATGTTTTTTTGTCCCATAGCCTTTATGATTATCAAATCGATACGCAAATTTTTTTTCTAATTTTATCATATATAAATCGCGTTTTACTTTAGCATAAATAGCTGCGGCTGAAATGAAACAATTTTTTTCGTCTCCTTTTATAATAGTTCGCTGTTTATATATTTTTGGCGCTTTTAATCCCCCATCAAGCAAAACTATTGATGGTTTAATTTTTACCTTTTCACACAATTGTTTGACTCCTTCTTTAATAGCCCAACCCATTCCTTTTTTATCAATTAATTTATTAGAAATAAACACTGTATAAAATTGCCCTTTTAATAATTTAAATTTTTTAAACCAAGTTAATCTTTGCTGAAAAGTTAATTTTTTGGAATCTTTTATATTTCTCAGAAAATTGCGTGTTTCTTTATTATCGCAACATAAAAAACCTCCCAAAACCAAAGGTCCAGCAATTGCTCCTCTGCCCACCTCATCAATAGCCAAAACAATTTTTTCTTTCTTAGAAAAGCGTTGATTCTTTTTCATTTAAAGATTTGTTGACAAGAAAATCTGCCTCTTTATTTTGTTCGCGAGGAATATGTTTAAAAACAACGTTGGGAATATCAAATCGTAAATTCCAAACTTCCATAAATAATAACTGTAGATTTTTTTCTTCAATTTTATATTCACCGCGCAATTGTTTAGCTACTAATTCGGAATCCAATTTAATTTCCACTGTTATATTTTTTAATTTTTCTTTCCCCACCAATTGCTTTATCTTTTTTAAGGCAAAAATCACTGCTTGATATTCTGCTTCATTATTGGTAACAATACCAATCGTTTGCGAATATTGTTTTTTTTCTCTACCAATTCCTTCTATCACTACTCCAATTGCACCCTCGCCAGGATTACCTCGACTTCCACCATCAGTATAAATAATAATTTTTTCTCCAATTATTTTTTTCATATTATTTCTCCTTTAAATCGATTAGTTCTAATTCCAAGTATTTTTGTCCTTGCCATTCATTAATAAATAGACGGAAAAGGATGTCTGCTTTTTTGTTTGGAGTTAAAAATTTTAATTTCTCGGCATTATTAAAACTAATTACATTAAAAATTTTCTTATCTTTTTGGATACTAAATTTTATATGATTTCCATTGCTGCCCACTAAACGCGAATCAACAACTATCACATCTTTCATTAAAAAAACGGGTTCTGGATTATCCCTACCATAAGGTTCAAAACGATAGAAAAAATCCAAAAATTTCTCATCGATTTCTTCTCCGCCAATTTCAGCGTCTATTATTAAGTTTGGTTGAAGGTATTCATCTGGAATTAATTGACCTTCTTCTATTAAAGCTTTTTTTAGTTTTTCTATATTCTCATTTTTAATCGTAAATCCCGCCGCGATTCGATGACCGCCACATTCAATAAATAAATCACGATGGCGGCTCATTAATTCAACAAGATTATAACCATTAATCGAGCGGGCTGAACCGATGCTTATCTCGGGTCCTTTGGAATAAATAAAAACAGGACGATAAAATTCATCTTTAATTTTACCAGCTACTATTCCTACAATTCCTTTTGACCATTTTTCACTACCCAACAACAAAATTTTATCAAGTTTTTCTTCTTTTTTTAATTGTTCTAATGCCTCTTCATAAGCTTCTTGAACTTGGTTTTGACGTTCTAAATTCAAATCATTAACTTTTTGAGCAAAAATCTGAGCTTCGTTTTCATTTTCTGTCATCAATAATTCAAAACTATAATCTGTCTCTTCCAAACCAATATGGTCTACGATATGCTTGACTCTCCCAACGGCATTCAAACGGGGCGCGATAATAAAACCGACATGGTATGGATCTAATTTAGTCTTTAAATTTAATCCACAAATTTCTAATAATTTTCTTAAGCCTATATTTTGAGTTTTAACCAATTGTCTTAATCCTTCAGCAACAAAAATACGATTTTCATCAACAAGCGGCGCAACATCAGCAACGGTCGCAATGGCTACTAAATCTAAAAATTGTCGCGCTAATAATGAACGTAGTGGATGTTTTTCTAATTCTAGAATTAGCATTGATAATTTATAACTCAACGCTGTAGCAACTAAATCTTTAAATGGATATCCATCTTCGGGCTGACAAGGATCAATAATTAAAGCCTTTGGCAATTGGGGCTGTGGTAAATGATGGTCGCAAACAATAACATCCATTCCCAATTTTTTAGCCAAATCAATCTCTTCTACGTCAGTTATTCCACAATCAATGGTAATAATCAATTTATTGCCGCGTTCAGCAATTTTTTGAACATTTTCAGTAGTTAAACCGTATCCTCCTTTATAACGATTGGGGATATATACATCAAAATTGTGAAATTCTAATAATTTAAAGGTTTTGGCCAAAATCACAGTTGAACAAACTCCATCAGTATCATAATCTCCGTAAATAGCTATTTTTTGATTATTTTTTATGTATCCCAAAATTTTTTCTGCTCCCTCTTTCATATTTAGCATTAAAGAGGGGTGGTATAAAGAATAAATGGATGGGTTCAAAAATTTAAATATATCCTCGCGTTTTTTTAAATTTCTATTCCATAATAATTGCAAAATCGGCCGAGGGAAATCCGGCAATAAATTAATAAAATCTTCTGGCATTTTTTCTTTTAATTTCCATGTTTTGTTAGTCATAAATTTATTGTAAAAATTTCAAAGCTGACAATTCATTCGAACTTAAAAAATCAAGCATAGCACCGCCACCAGTTGAAACAAAATGATATTCGTCTAATAAACCCAGTTCTTCAATTGCTGTTAAAGTTTCGCCTCCGCCAACAACAGTAAAATTTTTATTTTTAGCAATGGCTTTGGCTATTTTTTCTGTTCCATCCCGAAATTTTTTATTTTCCCAATAACCCATCGGTCCATTCCATAAAATTGTCTGGGCATTTTTTATAATATTAACAAAGGTTTGAGTTGCCACTGGCCCAATATCAACTATAATATCCTTCTCTTTTATCTCGCCTATTTCTTTTGTTTTACCATTTTTATCGTTAAAATCTGAAGCAACGATTAAATCACCGGGCAGAATTAATTCTGCTTTCTGGGAACCTAAATTTTTTGCCTCCTCAATCATTTTTTCTTCCACTAATGATTTACCAACATTAAATCCCCATGCCTTCCAAAAAGTATTAGCCAAACCACCACCCAAAAGAATATAATCAGCCTTATTCAAAAATGCCTTAATCAATGGTAATTTTGTAGAAATTTTTGCCCCACCTAAAACTATAACAAAAGGACTAACAGCGTCATCTTTTATCTTAGAAAGATTTTCAACTTCTTTCTTCATCAAGAAACCTGCATATGATGGTAGAAATTTGGTGATGGCAGCCACCGAAGCATTCAAACGATGGGATACGCCGAAAGCATCGTTAATATAAATATCTGCCAAATCAGCCAGTTTTTGAGCAAATAATTCGTCATTATTCTCTTCTTCTTTATAAAATCTCAGGTTTTCCAACAAAAAAATTTTTTCTTTGGAATTATTAATTGTATTTTTTATTTCGTTGCCAATACAATCCCCAAGAAAAACTACTCGTTTCTTTAACAATTTTTCTAAATGTTTAGCAATTGGCTCTAAACTTAATTTTTTCTCTTTGCCTTCTGGTCGTCCTAAATGACTAACAATAATTATTTTTTGCGCCGAATATTTTAATAAAAAATTAATTGTCTCTAAACTGGCACGAAGGCGGAAATCGCTGATAATTTTTCCTTTTTCATCTAAATCCACATTATAATCAACACGCAACAATATTTTTTTGTTGCTAACTATATTTGGATTAATAATGTTCATAGGATTTTACTATTTTAATTCGTAAGTCAAAGAAACAAAAACATTAATTTCATTGGTCCCCATTTCAATTGGAGCACTTGGGGCTGCGCCCATTATTTCATCTTTGGCCATTGTCCTTAGAGGAATATAATTGTTGCTATTTTCATTAATATTGATAATTTTCCCCAATTTTACTCCAGCTGCTCTGGCAGTGGCCAATGCTTTATTTTGCGCTTTCACTATAGCCTCTTCTCTTGCCTGTGCTTGATATTCATCAATATTTTCAACAGTAAAAGTAATATTGGAAATTTGATTAGCACCAAAAGCTGTTAAATTTCCTAT
Organism: Patescibacteria group bacterium; assembly: GCA_026415775.1. Classification (NCBI taxonomy): domain Bacteria; species Patescibacteria group bacterium. Next base: position 18,274 of record JAOAGL010000003.1, on the reverse strand, counting down.
AATATCCCCCACTTTCGATAAATCACGAATTTTAATTTGAATACTCTGCGTTAAAATGTAGTTAACTAATTTCGGGGGGCAATAAACTGGATATTCGCTAGAACGACACCAGGAATAATCATATTGCGGTTGTAAATTATATTGGGTGGTTTTAATATCTTTTTCGTCAATACCTGATTCTTTTACAAAATTAACCACTCTTTGCATTTTCTGATCATTCTCTAATTGAACAGTTTTAAAATCCTTATTTTGTGTGACAACTGTTGCTTCAATAATTGCTAAATCAGGTTTTACATAAACCTTCCCCTCGCCCGACACTACTAAAGTATTCTGGCTGGTTAAATTTTGCGATCGCAAATAAATAGACCATCCAAAAATCAAACCAACTATTGCTCCTACTAAAAGAAAGGCTGATAAGCTATATTGCCATAAATTATTTGAATTTATTTTGCACATAATTTTTATTTCGAATTTGCTATTTCTAAAATTTTAGCAAATTCTTCTTTATTTAATGAAGCGCCTCCGACTAAAGCGCCATCAATATTTGATTGATTTAAAAAAATTTCTATATTTTGACCATCAACTGAACCGCCGTATAAAACAAGAATATTATTAATACCAAACTCGTCCTTAATAAAATCTTTTATAAATTGATGAATTTCTGATGCTGTTTGTGGATTACAAAATTCCCCCGTCCCAATTGCCCAACGCGGCTCATAAGCAATAATAATTCTATCCGATGCTGCTAATGAAAAAACTGATTTTAATTGTTCTTTTATAATATTTTCTCTTATTTTCAATTCTTCTTTAGTTTCGCCAACACAAAGAATCGGCATTAACTTATTTTCTAAAACCGCTTTCGTTTTTTTAGCAATTAATTCATTGTTTTCTCCCAGACTTCTTCTTTCTGAATGACCTAAAATTACATATCCAACACCCAAATCTTTAAGCATCAACGATGAAATTTCTCCGGTATATGCTCCGCTTTTTTCATAAAAACAATTTTGCGCAGCTACCTCTAATCCTTTTTCTTTGGCTAATTTTAAATAGATGTATGGCGGTGCAACAATTAAATTTACCCTATTAAATTTTTGGATTTCTTCTTGATAAAAATTAAAAATTTCATCAGCTTCCTTCTCGCTTGTTGGATTCATTTTTAAATTAGCAATGATTGTTTTCATTGTTTTTATTATATCACAAAATTTTCCTAATAAAAAGAAATTTCCTCGTTTTTTAAATTAGATGAATTCTTTTGTTTTTGTATTTTGAATTTCGTTATAAATATCAAGCAATGCCCTAACGCCATCTCCTATCGCTACACTAATTTGTTTATAGGGTAAATTGGTAATATCGCCCGCTGCCCAAATTTTAGGATGAGATGTTTTTCCTGACAGTGGCTCAACAATAATTTCCCCCGCCTCATTTAATTTAACAAGGTTTTTTAATAACTCGGAATTTGGCTGCATCCCAATTTGAATAAAAATTCCATCAACATCAATTGTTCTTTCTATACCGCTAGTTTTATCCTTAAATTTAATTCCCTGAACTAATTTATCTCCCAAAATCTCAATAATTTGCGTATTAAAAATAATTTCTACTTTAGCATCGGCTTTAATTCTATCCTGCAATACTGGATCGCCCCTTAAAAATGATTCATCAGTTAATAAATAAATTTTTTTAGCAAAAGGCATCAAATCAATAACGCTCAATAATGCAGAATTACCCCCGCCAATCACCGCGGCATTTTTATTTTTTAAAAGAGGCGCATCACAGGTTGAACAATAAAAAACTCCTCTACCTTCTAATTCTCTTTCTTTCGGAACATTAAGTTTGCGATATCTTCTACCTAAAGCAATAAGTAATTTTTCACCAAAATATGTTGATTGGTCTGTTTTTACCTCAAAAAATTTATCTCTCTCAATAATTTCAATCACCTTATCAATCACAATTTCTAAATCAGAGTGGTAACGCAATTGCTTTTCAAAACGCATAGCCATTTCGATGCCGCTAATCTTTTCAAACCCAACTATATTTTCAATTGTCGCCGCTACTACCGCTTGACCACCAAAATTTTCGGCTATGATTAAAGTATCGATTTTTTTACGCGCCGCATAAACACCAGCTGCTGTCCCCGCTGGTCCCGCGCCTAAAATAATTAATTGATAAATTTTTTTATTTTGTTCTAGCATTATTTCTATTAAATCTTTTATTCAAAAAAATCTATTGATTCTTTTTTTTCTGTTAAATGAGCCGCTATCTCTTGTTCAATTAATGTCCGCGGTCGACCAAAAGTCAATCGTGATAAATCTTTAAGAATTTTAGCGTTTTCTGAATTACCCTTAGGAGGAGGTAAGGTACGCATTGTAAATGGTCTTGTTGGCTTATTATTAACTAGCAATTTTACAATAGCTGTAAAATTATCAAGATTAATCATATCATTTTCATTAAAAACGGGTTCAAATTGCTTTAACAAAAATTCCGCATCTTTCACGCCAACTCGAAAAACTACCATGCTACCAACATTACCAAAAACCGCCTCCCTGATATTATCCTGAAGTTGAGCAATAAATTGATGACTGATTATTAAATTTAAACGATATTTTCGCGCTTCGGATAAAATTGTAGCGATGCTTGGAGTGGTGAAATTTTGAAACTCATCTATGTATAAATAAAAATCTTTTCGCTCGTCTTCTGGCAAATCAACCCTTGAAAAAGCCGCCATTAAAATTTTGCCAACTATCATCAAACCCAAAAGCGAAGCATTAATATCACCTATCTTTCCTTTAGATAAATTGACTAAGAAAATTTTCTGTTCATCCATTATTTGTCGAAAATTAAAGCTCGATTGTTTTTGAGCTATAATTGGACGGACATAATCATTGCTGATAAACGAAGCAAATTTACTTGTGATATAAGGCGTTACATTTTCCAATGATAAATCATGACCTCCTGTAATTTTTAATGCCTGGTTTTCCCAGAAATCAACAATTAAAGGATCGGGGCATTTGGCTAATTTTTGTTTTAAAAATTCTCTGTTAGTAAAGATACGTGGAACATCAATAAGCGTAGGAATTTCTTCGGTATCGCTCATTAATAATCCTAGTGCATTTCTTAAGAAATATTCAAACATTGGACCACCAACTTCACGCAAATTGTACAATTTATCAAAAATATCCAACAATTCATTAATAATAAAAGTTTTTTGTTCTGGTTTGCTAAAATCGTATTCCAACATATTCAATCCCATTGGTCGGTCTAAATCAGAGGGGTCAAAAATAATTACGTCTTTGAAACGCTCCTGAGGAATCAGGCCCAAAATAGCTTCAATTAAATCACCATGGGGGTCAACCACGCAAACGCCCCTCCCTTCTTGAATATCTTGAATGGCCATATTCGTAAGAAAAACTGATTTACCAACACCTGTTTGACCAATGGTATATAAATGTCTTCGACGGTCATTAGGCAAAATTCTCACTGTTCGCGTTTGTCCTTGATAAATTGATTCACCTATAATTAAACCCGTCTCCGGTAATTCTACGGGTGGTGGCGCTTCCCTTGCTTTCACCCATTTAACATTTGGGGCTACATCAACAATTAAAGGAAAATGCCAAAAAGAAATTATTTCTTCTGTGTTTAAATAGATTGCCTCTTTAGGATTAAAAATGCGGAAAGCATAATTAAAAACCATTTTATTCAGCTTGCGCGGCTTAATTGCTTTAAATCGGTTTTTTAAAGGAACATCAAATTGGTCAAAACCAGAAAGCAATGCCTCAAAAGCTTCTTCAGAGCGTTCTTTTGTGGGGCTGGAAACAAATAAGCGCACATTAACCGCACAAAGAGGTTTGCTGATTTTGCTCTCTAATAATTTAACAGCATTTTCATCGATAATTTTTGGTTTTTTCTCCTCTTCTTTTTTTTCAGCAGTAGAAAAAGAAGAAGCAAATTGCTTAGCAACATCTTTAAAAACCGCTTCACCTAATACTTCTTTAAATGTTTGACCTTCTTTTAATGATTTTATGGCTTTAGTAACTTGTTTTTTTAACGAAGAAGATGGGGCTGAAATAACTATTTGCATTGCCATCCCCTCACCCTCTTTTTTCAATTTAAAAGCGTTTAAAATCGGCTGAATGGGGTCTCCTTCTAATTCAGTATAAGTTTTAATTGGTAACATCCAATTTTCAGCTTGAGTTAAATAGGCGCCGATGGTTACGCCTTTCGGATTAAAAATATTATAATCTTTTGTTTTTTCTAAATAAGCTTTTGGATAAAAACTTAAAATGTGTTTTTTCAAAGCTTCTTCTAATTCTTTGGGAACGGCAACATAAAAACCGATTTCTTCTCCAAACTCTGGCAATCCGATTTCTAAAATAAGGGGTTTTTTATAATTAATAAGAATGGTGATTAATTGCTCGGCTACAGCAATTTTTTCTTTGATTGATTGGGTTTTTTCTTTGGAAGATTCTTCTGGTGGAATTTTTAAAAGAAATAAAGAGTATTTAAAAGATTTTTTTATTAAAAGATTTAAAGCGTTCTTTCGAATTAACCAGCTAATAAAAAGAAATAAAAGAAAAACAGCAAATAAAATGCCGCCTATATTAAGAGGATTAAAAAAGAATTCATTCATTAAACTTTCTTTTGTTGAATTAAAATATTTAAAAATTCATCGACCAACGCATCATGCAGAGCATCAATATAATATGGTCCCAGTTTTTGAGCAACCTTTACGGCATCGGCAATGGAATCCCTTAGGGCAATTCTAACTAGTCCTTCAATTTTTTCGGCCTCTGGTAAATTTTTTATCTCCGCTAATTTTAATTCCGTGCTTTCTTCTTGCTGTTTTTGGGGAGTTGCTACAATAGTGGATTGTTGAATCGTTTCCCCAACCACCTCCCGCAAAACATCTTTTTTTTGCGATAAATCCAAATTTTCTCGTGTTTTTTCTTCTATTTGTTTAGAAAGTTTCTCTATTTGCTCGATATTAAAATTTTGTTTTTCAATTTGGAAGTCGCTCATATTAATATTATAATAATATTAATGGAGAAAAAAACGATACTTTATTTATTAATCATTTTAATTATAGCAGGTTTTTTCCGTCTTGCCAATTTAAAAACCATCCCTCCTGGTTTATATCCTGACGAAGCAATGAATGGCAATAATGCTTTGTTTGCATTAGAAAATAAAGATTTTAAGCTTTATTATCCAGAAAATAACGGCCGCGAGGGTCTTTTTATAAATATTCAGGCATTTTTTCTAAAATTATTCTTAAAATTTTATTCTTCTCCCGAAGCATGGATGCTAAGAATTGTCAGTGCCATTTTCGGCATTTTAACAGTTTTTGGATTATTCCTTCTCGCAAAAGAACTATTTAATGAAAAAATTGCGTTATTATCCTCCCTATTTCTTGCTTTTAATTTTTGGCATGTTAACTTTTCCCGTATTGGTTTTCGAGCAATTATGGTGCCGTTTCTCTTGGTGTGGAGTTTATATTTTTTAATTGTGGGAATGAAAAAAATAAAAATCGTACCTATTATTGTTTCTGGTATTATTTTTGGTTTGGGTTTTCACACTTATATTGCTTTTAGAATGGCTCCTTTTATTGCTTTAATCATTCTATTTTTTCAATTTGTTTCTTACCGCAAGAATAATCAATTAAAAAATTTTTGGAAACTAGTTACAATCTGGATTATTTTTGTTGTGTTAGCTGCTCTACCAATGATAATATATTTTTTAAATCATCCCCAAGATTTTATGGGGCGCGCTACCCAAGTTTCTATTTTTGAAAAACCTAATCCTCTATGGGAATTTTTAAAAAGTTTTATCAAAACATTAACAATGTTCAATTTTGTAGGCGATGGCAACTGGCGACATAATTTACCTCATAAACCTCAATTAGATTTTATTCTTGGATTTTTCTTTTTGGTTGGCATCTATACAATTATTAAAGAAATAATTAATAAAAAACTTGAATTGGATAATATTTTAATAATAAGTTGGTTTTTACTAATGAGTTTGCCAGCGGCCTTTACCTACGAAGGCATTCCGCACGCCCTTAGATCAATAGGGATGATTCCGCCGACGTTAATATTGAGCGGTTTGGGCGCTTATTCATTTTATGAATTTATTAAAAAACAATTTTCTTTGAATAAAACTATTTGGATTTTATTATTTTTGATTGCCTTAAGTTTAATTATCAATTATCGAGCTTATTTTCTTGTTTGGGCTAAAAATTATAATGCTTTTTATGCTTTTAACGGTAATTATTATGAAATCGGCAAATATCTTAATCAATTACCAAAAGAAAGTCTAAAAATAGTTTTAGTCAATGCTGGGGGTGTTTTAGTCAATAATATTCCCATGCCCGCTCAAACTGTAATGTTTTTAACCAATACTTATTCTATAAAAAATCAAAATGAAAAAAATATTATTTATCTTTTACCCAATCAATTAAATTTATTACACCAGTTTTCATCTTTCATTCTTGTCCCACTTGAAAAAGATGAAAAAATAAAAAATGCAATTTTACAACAATTCCCTTCTCTTTCTTTCTATGATTATCCTTATTTTTGGATTTTTCAGTCGCAATAATTATAAAAATTTATGATTCAAATTCTATTTTCTTTTTTTAAAAAACTCGCCAGTAAAATGTTTATTAAAACAATCATTATCTCCGTTTTAATTATTGCTGGTTGTTTAATGTTTTATTCCTCATTGCAAGAATCAGCCACGATGGACGAGTTGGCACATATTCCTGCTGGTTATGCCTATCTGAAATTTGGTGACAATCGATTAAATCCAGAACATCCTCCTCTATTAAAAGATTTATCTGCTATTCCCCTTCTTTTCTTAAAATTAAACTTTCCTTTGCAATCTGAATATTGGCAGAATTATGTAAATGGCCAATGGGATGTTGGTCGAGTTTTTCTGTATGAAAGCGGGAATAATGCCGATAAAATTATTCAATTTGCAAGAATTTTTCCAATATTACTAACATTGCTTACCGCCTTTTTACTCTATTTGTTGGCTAAAAAGCTTTTTGGTCCTTATTGGGCACTTTTACCTTTTATTATATTCTCTTTTTCCCCCATTGTTTTGGCTCACGGACATTATGTCACTACTGATTTAGCGGCTACCTTTGGTACTATTCTAATTTTTCTCTTTGTTATTCCGAAAATTACCCAACCAACACCAAAAAATCTTATTATAGCAGGAATTTTTCTTGGTATTGCGCAATTATGTAAATATTCACTATTAATTTTCTATCCACTTTTAATTTTTTATATTATCCTTTGGCAAATTCTCCAAATTATCCAACAAAAAAGAAATGGCATTATTGTATCTCCCTTAAAAGAAATTCTTAAATCGCTAGTAAATTTAATAATTGTTTTTGTTATTTCTTTTGCTTTAATTTATCTTGTTTACATCCCCCAAAACATTAATTATCCTCAAACAAAGCAAATAAGTGATACGAGGGAAATTTTAACTTCTTTTGCTGGTGGTCCGGATCCGGAACTAAAAACTTGTTATACATGGACAGGCTCGATTGTGCGCCAATTTCGTTGTTTCGCTGAAATTAATATTCTTTTAACACAAAACAAAATTCTAAAACCTTTTGCTCAATATCTTTTAGGAGCATTGATGGTTTTTCAAAGATCTTCTGGTGGCAACACTGGTTATTTTTTGGGAATGGTCTCGGCTGGTGGTTGGCACTATTATTTCCCCGTTGTTTTCCTTATCAAAGAACCTATTCCATCGCTTATCATTATCTTCTTCGCTGTTTTTTTGGCAATAAAATCTTTTATCCTTGCTGCTATCACAAATATTAAAAATAAAAAGTGGTGGAGCGCTTTAATTCATTGGCTGAATCAAAATTTTCTAATTTTCACCCTTTTAGTTTTCGCGATTATTTATTGGACTAGCTCCATTGTCAGCCCATTAAACATCGGCTATCGTCATTTAATGATTTCTTTGCCATCAATTTTTCTTCTCTCAACTTATCAAATTAAAAAATGGTGGTGGAAAAAAGAATCGCCCCAACAAAATATATTAATAAATTTGCTCCTTTCTTTTAGAAATATAAAGAATATAGTTTTAAAAAGCATATTTATAATTGTTTTATTGTTGTGGTATGTAATTGAAACTCTGATTGTTTCTCCTCATTTCATTGCTTATTTTAATGAATTTGTAGGTGGCCCGAACAATGGTTATAAATTTGTTGTTGATTCAAATCTTGATTGGGGCCAGGATTTAAAACGATTGGCAAAATTTGTTGAAAAGAATGGAATTGAAAAAATAAAGGTTGATTATTTTGGTGGTGGTTCACCAGCGTATTATCTTAAAGATAAATATGAACCATACTGGTCTGCCAAAGGCCAGCCAGAGGTTGGTTCTTGGTTAGCCGTTTCATTAACCCTTCTCCAAACCGCTCACGGACAACCAGTTCCGGGTTTTGAAAGAAAACCCGAAGATTCTTATTCTTGGCTAAAAGACAAGACGCCCACCGCAAAAATTGGCTATTCAATTGTTATTTTTAAATTTTAATTTGACAAGTTATTATTTTGTAGAAAAATTTAATCTACTTGTGGATAAATAAATTAGGGATTTTTTAAATTTGCTATAATAATATTAGACTCTGCTTTATAAGATTCCGGGTCAAATCGTTATACCAAGGGAGATCAATAGCGTTCCAAGCCGTGGTTTGGAATTGAGATCACCCACCTGTTTTTTAGCCGGGATATCTTAAAAGCAGAGTCGCCAAAAAAGTCCACCAGTTGCGGTGGACTTTTTTATTTTAAAACATTATATCTTCCTCGGCTCTCTTATAAGAACATAGTTCTTCTGGAGCAAACCAAAATTCAATTTCATGTGCCGCTTCTTTTTCAGTTTCAGATGCATGCACTAAATTATGTATTGCTCTTTTATCCCGATTAGCCAAAACAGCAGAATCAACGGAAAAATCACCTCGAATCGTACCCATTTCAGCTAAAGCGGGGATACTATTCCCCACCATCTTTCTTACCATATCAACAGCATGAATCCCCTCCACTATCATTTTTACCATCGGTCCTGATGTCATATAATCCATTAACCAGCCACGGACAATTTCTCCAATTTTTTTTGGATCAGTTGTCCCTATCTCTTCTTCGGCATTGTAACCATATTTTTCATAAGTAGCTAAAGTTTTTTCTCCTAATCTTTTAATCCACGCCTCATCTTTTGGATAGTGTTCGTCAATTTGTTCTTTAGTTGCCCACATCATTTTTAAAGCAACTATTTTTAATCCTCTTTGTTCAATGCGAGAAATAATTTCACCAACCAATCCTCGTTTTACGCCATCAGGTTTTATCAAAACAAAAGTCCTTTCTTCCTTAGGATTTTTCATCATATTTTTTAATTTTATAATTTAATTTTACCCTTAAGATTGAACTCGACCCGATCTTTTTGTTTTAAAATTGACTGCAAAGGAATATCAAGATCAATAAAATGCCCGCTTTCAGCCAACTGATCCCTGAATTTAATCATTGATGCTTGATCATTGGAATTTCCATTATAAGAAAAAGTGATTTCTGGACCAGGAATAATCCATGACCTTGTAGAAATGTTATTAGTTTTGGCGGCTGTATAAAAAATTTCAAAAATCTGAGACCAATCTTTAATATAGTTTTTGGCCTCCAAAGCTTTTCTAATAGCTGAATTAAACTCATCTGCCTTTTGATTTATTTCTTGCAATTGAGCGGGATTGAAATTACTAGAAATCATTTCTCTGTCAGCCAATGCTGTTTTTTTGGAATACAGGAGGAAGATATTAAAACCTATTGTAACAACAAGAACTATTAATAAAACCTCTGTAATTGCTTTCAACCAGAAATTAATGAAATTAATAGCGCGGCTAATTCGATATTCCTGTTCTGTCCCAATAGCCATCAAACTGACGCTTACATCATCTGCTCGTGGGATAAGCCCCCTCAAACCCGCACCCAAAGATATTAAATAGGCCGGACTAGCGATTTTGATTTTTTCAATTGAATTTTCTACAGCTAAGTTAAATCTGCTCTCAATTATTGATTTTAATTGGTCAAAATAAATCGGCGTTAATAAGACAACTTTTTCGATTGGTTCCTGAAAGCGAGTAAAATAAAAGGTTATAACTTTTTGTAATAAATCGGAGAATATTTTTATAAAATTTTCTTGAGTTAAAATTAAATCTTGCCCTTCTCCCCCACCCAAAGAATGAAGCGCGTCTTTCCATGTCTGATAAAAAGTAAATTCCAACCCTTTTTTATTACCGATAATGAATTCCAAACCATTACTATTTAAATAAGCTCCTAGATAATTTTTCTCTTCGCGTTCAAAAACATTATAATGAGAAAAAGTTCGCCACAAACTCAAAGCGCTAAATTCAGTTGCTAATGGAATAATTTTAACTTCATTCAAAACAGCCACATAAGGATCAATGATTCTTTTTTCGGCAAAAACAGAAAAAACTCTTAATTTAAAAGAGTCTGATTTAATTGGCTTCTCCATTATTTCCCAATCGGAATAAACTTTATCAAAAGGAATTGGAGAAAGCATCTTCATATTAAGCTCCACCGCCGACATAATGGATTTATAATCAACAGTTGGCAAATCAAAAATTTTATTATAAACAATATTGCTTGGTAAAGTTAAAATTACATAAAGATGTTTGATTTTTCTAATTGGTGGTTGATGACGAAGGGTTAAAAGAATTTTTCTAAGAACTTCGGGGTTTTTCAAAACTCCTTCCACAATCACCCCTTCTTCAATTTCTGCTTCATAATTAAAAATGATTTTATTTGTATCGTGTGGGTCAAATAAAAAGAAATGGAGAAAAGAATCGGTTATTTCCAAGCCGCCAATATATTCTTTTGCTAACAAATATTTAGTTATCTTAGAATTTTTTAATAAATTCATAAAAAATGTTTATTATTAATATTTAATCTTAATTTAAATCTCTTGTAAAGAGACGAGAAATATTTCGGCAGCATCAGGGTCAATACTAACTATTGCTCTTAATTTTTTTTGACGATTAAAAACAGAAGCGGTTACAGTAATTTGAGAATTATATTGAGCAGGGACATCTTTTTCTACCTCAACAACAGCATTACAACGACCAATGGTAAAATTATAGCCTTCAGTAGAATAAAAATCTTTATTTCTAATTAAACGCAAAAGCGCATCATCAATTCCCGATTTGGCGCAAGAGTAAGCCTCCTGAAGCAGTCGAGAACTATAACTGGCGGAATTTGCCATATACATTACAAAAGTCAACGCAATTCCAACTTCGGCGATAATAATACTCGTAACAAGAACTGTTGGCAGCAAAGAAAATCCCTTTTGTTGTAAAAATTTATTTCTCATATTAGGGCGAGTATGTTATCATAACTCGATAAACAGTTGGACTGCTGCTATAATCTGAAGTGGGATCTAAATAAATTTTATAACGAAAATAGCGATGATTATTGTGGTATTGCAAAGAAATCGGAATGAATTGATCTGGACCAGCTGCCTCATAATACGTAGCAGAAGTACCATCGGGACCAATAAAATTCCATGTTGTAGTTGAATTAGAGCTGGCAAACTGCAATCTAACACGAGCGCTTGTTGGCAATCCCCCCTTCCATTTGATGGCATTAAACGCAACACCATTGGGCCGACCAGTATCAAAAATTACAGAAGTAAAGGAGCCGCCACCTGTGGTGGGATTCAAACTCAAAACACCATTTTGAATTACAAGATTTCCAGAAGTTGTCGCATAATACCCTACAGCATTACTATAAACACCACCGCTATCCGTTAGCGAGGAATTCCAAGCGCGATCAGAAAAAGACGCAGAAGTTGTGCGCATAATATATTCGCTTATCGAAAGTGAATTGCTGGGCGCCCAATTAACTACAACTGTTATTTTTTGTGTTGAAGGATCTTCGCTACCACCCGATGAAACAATATTTTGCTGTGAATCTCTATTAACATTTTCGATGTAGAAATAATATCCATATTCTATTCCTTCAATAGTTGTTGAAACTGAACCATTTTGAATTATCCAATTTGAAATATAATAGCGATTGCTTGGTCCTTTATTGCCCGGACAACTTCCACTTGGCGGACAATACAAAAGCAACCAATTGCTTTCACTCATCATTTTTATCTCTTCAAGCGCTCTTTGAATAATATAGGTGGCTTTTGTGTTTTCCCGAATTTTATTGCTTGTTGAAACAGAAGTCCCCGTACTTAAAGCAATGCCGCCAATAATTATACCGGCCAGAACTACTGCCACCAAAATTTCTGCCAACATCTGCCCTTTTTGATCTTTAACATTAAATTTAAACATATTAATAATTGACTAATCCGCGTGAATTTACTTGGATATCGCCAAAAAATGATTGATTAGTTCTAGATTGAATTCTAATGGTAGAAGTGGCAACAACACTCCCGCTACCTTTGACAAAAATGATATCGGTCGTTGAACCAACCGCGGGAATAGCTAACTGTGTTTTTTTTGATAAAAATCGCGTTTCCACTATAGAAGTACTACTAAAACTTAATCCCTTAAAGGAATAGTAAACATCATCACCCGAGACATTGTTGACAAATCTTACACCCCAAGAAGAATCATCTTCGCCAGCAATCGCTCTATCGCGCACACTCCTTAAATAGGTGGCTATTTTTTCAACCTCCAAATTAACTGCCATTTTTTCTCTGGTACCAGTTAAATTGGTAAAGCCAATAACAGAAACAATGGCAATAATAGTCAAGGAAATTAGTAATTCCACCAGCGTAAAACCCCATTGTTGATAATTATTTCTATAGAAATTTTTCATAAATTTTTAAACACCACCCAATTGAGTTGTAAATTGATAAACCGGTAAAATAACCGCCAAAGCAATACCACCCACCACCAAACCAATAATTACAAGCATTAATGGTTCAAAAATAGAAACTAAAGATTTCACTGCTGCATCAATTTCGCTATCGTAAAACTCGGACAAAGTATGTAAAACTTCTTCGGTATGACCAGCTTTTTCGCCAATAGAAATTAGGGTTCTGATAGTTTGAGGAAATGCTTCTTCTCTCCTAAAAGCATCGCCCAGTGTCACTCCCTTAACAACACCTTCGTGAGCAATACGCAATAAGGCCTGCCTCATCTCTTCATTGCCAACTGTTGTCGCTGTAATTTCTAAATTCTCCAAAATAGGCAAACCAGCGCGCATTAAAGCCCCAAAAGTAACAGCAAATCGTTGATAAGACATTTTGTACAAGATATTATTAACTAATGGTATTTTAAAAGCCAAACGCTGAAACAATCTTCTGCCCACCAAACTAAATTTATAAAACATAATGATTCCCACTAGCAATAAAATTAAAAATCCAAGAATATATAATCCATAATCTGAAAGAAAGAAAGAAACATTAAAAATCAATTGTGTAATAGGGGGCATTTTCATTTCATTACCCTGAAAAAGAGTTGCCATTTTTGGAATAGCAAAAGTAACAAGCAATGCTACTATACCAATAGAAGCCACCACTAACAAAATGGGATAAATGAGCGCCGACTTTATTCTTTGGCCTAAATCTCTTTGTTTTTCTAGAGATTCGCTCAACTCTTCAAAAACTTTTTCCAAATTACCAGAAGCTTCGCCGGCGCGAATTAAATTGGTAAAAACAGGAGAGAAAATTTTTGGATATTTTGCGAAGGTAGAATAAAAAGGTTGTCCTTTTGACAAATTTTCACGAATTTCAATCAATAAAGAACGAACGCTTGGTTTTTCAAAGTCAGCAATTAAAATATCAATGGCTTTAAAAATATCAGTGCCAACTTTTAACATTAGGGCCAAATAACGCGTAAGAAAAATTTGATCGGTGATATTTATAGGAGAACCCAAAAGAGAGGCTCTCAACTTTGTCTTTGTCGCCACTAATTCTAAATTAATGGGGTTTAAATTTTTACCTTTAAGAAATTCTAAAACCGCATTTTCATTAATAAAATCGCCTTCCCCTTCAATTATTTTTCCCTCGGAATCTGAGGCGCGATATCTAAATAGCATATATTTATATTTTAACCTATTCTCTAATAACTCTCAAGACTTCCTCAACAGTTGTCATTCCTAATTGCGCCTTTCGGATACCATCCTCAAGCATAGTTATCATTCCTCTTTCTTTTGCTAATTTTCGCAAAGTATCCAGCTCAAAATCAGGCTTTGTGATTAAACGCCGCATATCCTCATCAAGATTCAACGCCTCAAAAATAGCTAATTGCCCTCGATAGCCCGTATAATTACAAATTTGGCAGCCCGCCCCGCGATACAAAATTTTTGGTAATTCTATATTTTCGTTGGGCGTACCTTTAAATTGCATTCTCAATGATTCTAAAAATTCCTCATCTGGCTGATAAGATTCAATGCAATCCCTACAAATTCTTCTAACCAAACGCTGAGCAATAACCGTGTTTAAAACCGCGGCTACCAAAAACGGAGGGATTTTCATATCAATCAAACGCGGTACAGCTGTTGGCGCATCATTTGTATGCAAAGAAGAAAGAACTAAATGACCAGTTAAAGCAGAATGTACGGCAATCTCTGCAGTTTCTTCATCGCGAATTTCACCAATCATTATAATGTTAGGATCCTGACGCAAAATCGCTCTTAATCCAGTGGCAAAAGTGATGCCTGCTTGTGGATTAATCTGAGTTTGATTGACATAACGTATGTCATACTCGATAGGATCTTCAATAGTAACAATATTCACTTCTGGTTTGTTTAACATATTTAGGATGGAATACAAGGTGGTTGTTTTACCAGAGCCCGTCGGACCAGTTACCAAAATCATTCCAAAAGTTTTTTTAATGCTTTCTTCAATCAATTTAGCCGTATCATCAAGCATTCCTAATTCTCTTAAACTCATCGGCTTCGCTGTGGCCCGCAACAAACGCATTTCTACTTTTTCGCCATAAAAAGTCGGCATAATGGCAACACGAATATCCATCGCCTCGCCCAATGCTTCATACCGCAAACGACCGTCTTGGGGTTTGCGATGTTCATCAATTTTCAAACCCGCCAATAATTTAATTCTCGCCACAATTGCTGGATGTACTTCTTTAGGAATTCTCATCATTTCATGAAGCACTCCATCAATACGAAATCGCACCAAAACACCATCTTTTAAAACTTCAATGTGAATATCAGAAGCATTTAAAGAAATGGCATATGCCAAAATGCCGTCAACAATATTAATAATCGGCAATTCCTCAGCCACTTCCTTCTCGCCCATCATTTTCAAGCGGGCGGTCGCCTTAATATTTTCCTCAATTAATTGTCTAAAATCTTCAACAACTTCTTTGCCATACAAAGAATAAACATAATTCAAATCCTTATCAGTGGTAAGAAAAACTTTAATTGGCGCATTAAGATATTTTTCCAAGAAATTAATCGTTTCCAAATCGCCCGGATCCTCCATGCCAACATAAATGACGCCATTTTTATCTTGGTCAAAAACTACTGCGCGCCGCATTCGAGCAATTTCTTCGGGTATCATTGATAAAAGAGATTTTTTTATTAATCTACCACGAAGTTTAATAACAGGCGTTTTAAAATAATCAGCATAAAGCTGCAAGGCATAATCCTCAGTAATGAATCCGCGAGAAATTAAAATATCAATAATATCCTGCCCCGCTCTTTTACTTTCCTCAATAATCGATTGAAAAGCATCAGCTGGTACTAAGCCGCTATTCACCAAAAGCTCTTTTATTTTTTCTATCGGCAAACGCAAAGCCATATTTTTTTAATTAATTAAAATCTAATACTATTTATAAAATCATTGAGCCAATTGATTGGTAAATTAATTTTCTGCAAAAAGAAAACAAGAATAGCGAGTGGCAACCATAAATAATAAAGTGGCAATCGTTCGTTAAATTGAATTTTTTTAAAAACAAGTTGCAATAAATAAAGAATGATGGCAATAATCAAAATGAGAAAAATATAAACAAACCACATTGGATGCCCTAAAAACATTATAGCATAAAATAACATCCATGACTCCTCTTTTTCAAAAAATCTTTCACCAGCTAAACGGTTAATAAACTTAGCCGCTAAAAAGAAAAACAAACCAACTAAAATTGGAAAAATCACAGGCAAGATAAAACGATAGTCAATATAATGAAGGAAGAACTCTGTTATTTTTTGATAGGGCGGAAGTAAATAAACTGTAATTTCTGAATTTTTAAATACTAAAAATTGCCCAATTACTTTTATGGCTAATTCGGCAATTTTTAATATTAAAAGTAAAATTACAGCCGGCTTGATTAGCTGCTGGATTTTTTTAAACCCAATAACCAAACCGGCTGTAAGAATGAAATAAATAAATATAGCTTGATTTACCACCAAATTTATCAATTCCATAAAATCATCTATTAAAACTACATTAGAGTTAAATCAGATCCAACTTCATATAAATCTGCATCATCTCCTCCATCGGTGCTTTCTACATTGCCTGATCCACCATTAGCATAATAGGTTGACTCCATATTACAAAGCAACTCATACGTGGTTGAACTTGTGTTAGTTTTGTAATAATAAACATAGGAGGTCGTCGCTGACGTAGTAGTAACATTTCGTGGATCAAGAGGTAAAGAAGAAAGTGGTGAACCAGATGAAATAGAAGTAAAATTAATGGGTATCCAACCGGTTCCCGTAACATTTTGATTAGTAGAAGCAGTGACACTAGAGCATGTGATCCCCGATGAAGTTGCTCCGGCTTGACTAGCATAACAAACTCCGGGACTGCCCATACTCGGTGAACCAACATCGGTGATATATAAATTGATCGCCGTTCTCAAAGCGTCTAAATCAGCAATTCTTTTAGTATCGCGAGTTTTCTTTAACATTTCAGCGGGGTTAAGAGTAACAACAATAACACTCATCAACACCGCTAAAATAGCGATAACAACCAATAATTCAATCAATGTAAAACCTTTTTTCATAAAATTTATTTTATTTTTTTGTTTTATTTTTTTATTTTTACGACCTTTTTAAAATTCGACCTTATTTAAATTATTATAAATCATTAAAAATTAATTTAAAATAGACAGTTCCGAACCAATTTCATACCAACCAGATTGTGTTCCACCATCATTACTCATTACACTGTTATTGGCAGTGGCTTCTAGTTTTGCATTTAATTCATATGTGGTTAAACTGCTTGAGGCACAAAAAATATAGTAGTAAGAAGAATTATTAGCGGGATCGATTGGCAAAGAAGAAAGGGGGGTGCCCATCGTGACAGAGTTTAAAGCTACTGGAATCCAACCATTGCCGGTGATATTGCGGTAATTGGCCGTGGCAGTACAATAACAACTTTTTCCTCCACAATATGTTTGAGAACAAGTACCACCAGAACCTGGAATTGAAACATAAGCATAATCATCTGCTGTGCTGCCAAAAACATTTTCGCTTAAATACACATTTAGTGCTGTTCTTAGTGCGGCTAAATCAGCTATCCTTCTTGAATCACGGGATTTTTTTAACATTTCACTTGGATTTAATGTAATCACAATTACACTCATCAATACTGCCAAAATCGCAATAACTATTAATAATTCAATCAATGTAAAACCTTTTTTATTTTTTATAGTATTTTGCGGTTGATTTTTTAAAAAAAACATAATTCGTTTTTTTGCGAATAAATAAATTATAACAAATTATTTCTTTTTTAAAAATTCTTTGATTTTCAAAATTAAATCGTCAATAGAGATTTTGGCTTTAACAAAATACTCGACCGCTCCTAATTCTTTGCCTTTTTGAATGTCAGCGGTTTGGCCTAAATTAGAAATGATAATTACCGGTTTATTCCTTAAACTGGGATTTTTTGAAATATTTTCCAAAACTTCAAAGCCGCTTTTTTTAGGCAAAATTAAATCTAATAAAATTAAGTCGGGTTCAACTTCATTAAGTTTTTTAATAGCATCGTCTCCATCAACAGCTGAAATAACCTCCATTTGCTCTTTCTGGAGTCGTAGTTTTAAAAGATTGGCTAAAAATGGGTCGTCTTCAATTACTAAAATTTTTGTGGTCATTTCAGCCATTAATTATATTATAACCTAAATAAATATTTTTTAACAAATAAGTTGTGGATATCTTGGAAAGAATCAATATAAAGAAAAAACCGCTGACTAGAAGCGGCTTTTAAAATATCCGAAAAAATAAATTTCTTTTCCATTGTTTCGTGCCGCCCACGCTCTTTAAAAAATAGCGACCGACCTAAGGAC
>JAOAGL010000002.1 GCA_026415775.1 Patescibacteria group bacterium | reverse complement strand
GCCCGAGCGTAATTTTTTAGAAATCAGCGTCGGGATTGTCTTTGAAAAAAGTTCGAATTTTGTTCAGGACAGACAGCAAACGTGTAAAAATCAATAATACTTCGTTTGCAATAAAATTATTGACTTAAAACTTAAAGAATAGTAAAATTAAAAATAAAAAGGGATGAGTAAAATTTAAGTTTTTATGAATCAAAAAGGAATTGTTTCAACGGCGATAATTTTAACTGTTGTCGGTATTTCTATTATCGTTGCTGGTATTTTGGCCTGGCAAAACCAAAAAGAAAAATCTTTAGTTTGTCCTCAAGATACTAAACTTTGCCCTGATGGCTCATACGTTTCTCGTACCGGCCCTAACTGTGAATTTGCATCATGTCCTGAAATAAAAGAAGTAACCAATAAGGGAGCAGAGGACGAAACCGTTAATTGGAAAACCTACCGAAATGAACAATATGGTTTTCAACTGAAATATCCACCTTCTTTTAAAATTATTTCTGACAAAGAACTTGCAATTGATCCATCTTTCCAAAAAGTTCACGCTTGTGTTAATATTCATGAAATAACTTTTATTGATCCATCATTACGCCCTTTATTTTGGGACGCAAACGATCCGCCTCGAATTCCCGCCCTCACTATTTATGTATCACAAGCTGATTGTAACTCTATTTTTTCTTCTTATTATACAGCGCCATTACCTAAAAAAATTTCCGATGTTGCCACTGAATTAATCAATTTAGGAGTTCCTCATTCAAAGATTCTCGAAGCGCTTTTTAAAAGTTTTTGGTGGAACAATGCTGGATATTATGAAGAAAACTGCGAAAAACGTTCAGTAATCACTGTTAATAATCATTACGCAGTGAAGGGATATAAATGTATGACAGGCCCTGTACATCCCATCACATATGCTGCCTTTGTACCTAATAACAATTTAATAATTTCATTAATTGATCATGCTTCTGTATACGATAAATTTGATCAAATTCTTTCTACCTTCCAATTCATCAAGTAAATAATTTGCTATCAAAGAAAAATAATCAAAAAGGTAAGATAATTTTACTTGCAAACCAACCGCAAAGTGAAGAATTATTTTTTACTAAGAAAATGGTGATAAGAAAATGGTGAAACGTATTTAAAATACTCTGGCATAGACACCCAATTAAAAAACTACCTTTATTGGTAGTTTTTTAATTTTAAATTTTTGATAAAATATAACTGACATGATCCTCTCTGACCGAGATATTAAAAAATTGATTCAAAATAAAAAATTAATCTTTAAACCAACGCTTACAAAAGATCAAATTGGACCGGCTTCGATTGATTTAAAATTGGGACCGGTTTTTAAATTTTTTAATGTTGCCAAACACCATCTTTTGGATATTAAACAAGGCTTGCCGAATAGCAATTTCATTATTACCAGACGCCTAAAAAAAGATGAAAGTTATATTCTTCATCCCAATTCTTTTGTTTTAGCAGCAACTTTGGAATATGTTAAAGTTCCTGATGATATTGTCTTGCGTGTTGAAGGAAAAAGTACTTTAGCCAGAATGGGAATTTTAGTCCACACGGCTGGATTTGTTGATCCGGGATTTGAAGGGACTCTTACTTTAGAAATTTCCAACCAATCAGAATTACCAGTAGCGTTATACCCCGGTATGTATATTTGCCAAATTGCCGTTGAATATCTTTCCTCACCCGCTGAAGTGCCTTATAACAAAAGAAAAAAATCTCTTTATTCTAAACAAAAAGATCCAACTGTTGCTAAAACAAAAAATCTTTTTGATCCAACAATTAAATAAATTAATTAAGCAATTTCTTAATTTCTCTTATTTTTGCTAGTGCCGCCTCTTCTCCTAATTTCATTATTTTTTCTCTTTTTTTTATTGCTTCAATTAAACTGAAACCTTCAACATCTGGCTCGATTACAACATCAGCCTCCTCCACATCTCGCTTGGCTAATTGATACAACATAATTTCTGCTGCTTTATTTCCAACAAAAGATAAATTGATTTTTCTAAATCTTTTTTGTTGACGTTTAGCGTAATTATATAAATTAACAGCAATTACTATATCAGCTCCTATTTGTTTCAAAGGTTTAACTGGAACAGGCATGGTCATCCCCCCATCAATTAACATTTTACCTTCTCTCTTTACTGGCTGAAAAATAATTGGAACAGAAATACTCGCTCTTACTGCTGAAACTAAATCACCACTTTTAATCACTTCTGCCTCTCCATTTCTTAAATCAGTAGCCAAAATAACAAGTGGTTTTTTTAATTCCTTAAAATCTCTTGCTTTTACATGTTTTTTAAAAAAATGCATTATTTTTTCTCCCCGCAAAAATCCCTTTTTTAAAGTCGGATCTAAAAGTCCTAAACTACTTTTTAAATCGGCCTCAGCAACAATATTTTCTAAAATTCGACTATTACCAAAATAAGCATAAATTGCACCAACCAATGCTCCAATGCTTGTACCAGCAATAAAATCAATTGGAATATTATTTTCTTCTAAAACTTTAATAACCCCAATATGAGCAAGTCCTTTTAATGCTCCACTTCCTAATGCCAATCCTATTTTTTTTCTTTTCTTCTCCATAATTTCAATTATACAAAATTATTTTAAAAAACGATATTTAAAAAGGGTTAAAATTGCTATTAAACCATCTTTAAACTTGATTTTCTTTCCCTCTTTAAACGTTCGAGGATAATAACTGATGGCTATTTCTTTAATTGGAATTTTTCTTTTTAAAATTTTTGCTGTTACCTCTTCACAAAATTCAAAACCTTTACTTTGAAGATTTAAATTTTTGATTATTTCGGTTTTAAAAAGTTTATAGCCAGTATTAATATCGGTTAATTTACTACCAAATAATAAATTACAAAAGGTTGTAATTAATTTCCCGCCCAAAAAATAGAAAAAATAGCCCCGTTGAGTATTTTTATCAAGATTGCGTGAACCATAAACTACTACCGAACCTTCCTCAACTAATTTTAAAAGTTTTTGATAATCATTTGGATCATACTCCAAATCAGCATCTTGAATTAAAACAAAATCACCTGTTGCTTTTTCTAACCCAGTTTTTATAGTTGTACCCTTACCTTGATTCTTCTGGTGTTGAATATAAACAAACGGCATCGTTTTGAAACATTCCTCTATAATCTTTCCTGTATTATCAGTTGATCCATCATTAACTACAATAATTTCTTTTTCCCAATTATCTAAATTAACAGCTTCAACGCGTTTCAAGATTTCACTTATTGTTTTTTCCTCGTTAAAAACTGGGATTATAATGCTTAATTTCATATTTTTGCCTTTTTTAATAATTCCATTTCTTGACGATATAAAGCATTTTTGGGATCTAATCTTAAAGCTTCAGAAAGATATTTAATGCTTTCTTCTATATTATTTTCTTCTTTATATAGTTGAGATAAAACAAAATAAACATCAGCTCGTTCAGCTATGGATAGATATTTTTTTAAAATATCTTTAGCTTTATCTAGTTGTTTGTTATCCCAATATAGTTTCGATAAAAGTAAGTACGAATAAAAGAATTTTTCATCTTTTTCAATAGCGGTCTTAAAGTAAAATTCGGCTTTTTCTAAATTATTTTCTCTTAAAAAAACAACGCCCAAATTATGAAAGGCAACTGGATTGTTCGAATCAAGAACAGTTGCTTGCTCATAAGCTTTTTTAGCCAACTCAATTTTCCCCTGTTTTTCCGCCTCAATTCCCAAATTATTCCAAATGCGATAGCTTTTTGGATTATGTTGAATAATCTGTTGATAAAAAGCAACGGGGTCGCGCCAATCAAAATTACGTATCACTGTTCGCAAACCAAGAAAAATTAAAAAAACGATTAGAATAACAAATCCGATTTTTTCCAATTTGTGTTCTTCTAATAATTTTGTAAATATCCAAAATAAGCTTAAGAATATGCCTATCAAAGGCAAATATAACCAATGCTCATAAAGTAGTCCGCTAACCGGAATTAAAATATTGCTAACTGGAAACATAGTTACAAAAAACCATATAATTCCAAAAGAAAAAACATAATCTTTATCAAAATACTCCACTAATAAAAAAACGAGAATGCTGATAATAAAAATTCCCAACAAAACCAGTGGGTCAAAAATGCTTTTAGGAATTTCGATTTGTCTTTCCATATGAAGATCCAAAGGCAAAAACATAAAATTGAAATAAAATGGCAGTGTTTTAAAAAAGGTTAGAATTCGGATGTCTAATCGTTTAGTAAACAAATTTTCTTCGTTGTATAAATTGAGGGTGTTCTTAAAATTAAGAGCGGTGAGACGCAAACCAAAATAAATCACCGCGATAATAATTAATGGCATTAAATAAATCAGAATTTTTTGTATTTTTTTCTTAAACGGCTGCTTATCAAAATAAAACAAACCAATTAAAAACAAAATAAATGGTGTGATAATGGCGGTTTCTTTACTCATTAAAGCGAAAACAAAAAATATCGTGGAAATAATCAAAAATTTAGCTTTTAATTTTTCTAAAAATTTAATAAAGAAAGTGGTGGAAAGAAAAATAAATAATACAGACAAAGGATCGCCTATCCCCGAGACATAGGCAATGGCTTCTGTTTGAACAGGATGGATAAGAAAAATCAGAGCAATTAGAAAGGCTAAATTATCCTTTTTAAGAATTTTTTTCAAAATGAAAAATAATAAAATGGCATTAGAAATGTGTAAAAAAATATTGACGAGATGATATCCCACAGGATTATCGTGCCATAAATGCCAAACACTTGAAAAAACAATCAGTATCATTGGCCGCCAATAATCACTTAAAAACCCCGCACCCGCCACTAAATTTTCCGTAAAAAATTTAGGCCAATAAGCCCAATTCTGGATATAAAGATTATGCAAAATTCCATCATAATCATCCCAAAACAAAGGATTATTTAAAGTATTTAAATAAAGTAGAAATCCTATTAAAATAAACAGGCTGATTTTAATTGATGATTTGTGAAAAAATTTCTGAATAACTTCTGTCATAAAATACAGTTCTTTTCTTTATATTAACAAAGTTTTAATTTTTTTAAATATGCTATATAATAAGAAGGTATGAATAACAAAAATGATTTTTTAAAATCAAAAACAAACCCCACAGAAAAATTAAAAAATTCATTAGAATTAAAGGGCTTAGAAAACATTGATAAGGCATTAAAAGACGGCGCTGCTCGATTAAATCAGTTGGGGATACCAGTGGACGATGAGTGTAGATTACAAATAGAAAGGTATACTAATTATCCAAAAGAAAAAATTTTTCAAGATAAAATCCGTGAGGATAGATTCAAAGAAAGGTTTGATTATGAAAATCGAAATAAATCTCTAGGAGAACAATTCGAAAAATTAAAAACGGCTTTTTTACAAAAACACTTGTCAGAAGACTTCATTATTTGTCGCACAACATTTTTTGATGATGTTTTTAATGGCATTGATAATATTATCTTGGACAAAAAAAGCGGTAATATTGTCTGCGCCCTCGATGAAGTATGCGACATCCACAGCAAAAGATATGAAGAAAAAAGACAAAAAGTATTAGATGTTAATAGAATGGGTGGTGTAAAAATTGATTATGGTTTTCAATTTAATCCGGAAAATAAAAAAATTGACCTGACGCCAATCAAAAATATTCCCCTCTTTTTTCTGGGTCTTAATGAAAAAAGCGTAAAAGATTGTATAAAACAATTCGGTAGTAATAATTTTCAATTTGATCAAGGAATTTTGACTTACTTCATCCAATCTTTAAAATACCAAGCCGACTTATTAAATAATGTCTGTCCCAAAAATTCAGAAGTTTCAAAACGTATTTCAGATTTTCAAAAAATTTTAACAGAGATTATTAATCGTTACAATTTACAACAAAACAAAAAATAATGGCGAATTTTTTCAAAAAAATTTCTCCAAAAAACAATATCCAGTGTTTGGCTTGTTCGCATTATTGCAAAATCAAATCCAATTCAACAGGCATTTGCGGAATTCGATTAAATAACAATGGCTTTCTTGAATTATTAACTTATGGGAAGCCAGTGGCAATAAATTTAGACCCAATTGAAAAAAAGCCGCTTTTTCATTTTTTACCTAGCAGTCAAATTTTTTCTTTTGGAACTTTTGGTTGTAATTTTCGTTGTGCTTTCTGCCAAAACTGGGACATTAGTCAATTCCCAAAATTTAATAAAGATTTTCAAGCTATAATCAATGAAGTTAAAAAAGAATGGCCGCCAGAAAAAATTGTAGAATATTGTTTAAAAAACAACATCCCCTCAATTGGCTACACTTATAATGAACCAACTGTTTTTATTGAATATTGCTATGATACAATGATATTGGCAAAAAAATATAATCTTAAAAATGTTTTTGTTTCAAATGGTTATCAATCAAAGGAAACAATACAAGCTATAGCTCCCTATCTTGATGCTATAAATATTGATTTAAAATCTTTTAATGAAAGATTCTATCAGAAAATTTGCGGGGCAAAACTCGAAATCGTCCTTGAAAACATAAAAAAATTCCATCAATTAAAAATTTGGGTAGAGCTCACCACACTTGTTATTCCCAACGAAAATGATTCAGAAAAAGAATTAGAACAAATAGCTGATTTTATATCGAAAATCGATGTTAATATTCCTTGGCATCTTTCACGATTTTTTCCAGCTTATCAAATGAACAATTACCCGCCAACCAACATTAAAACCCTTCAAACCGCTTATGAAATCGGCAAAAGTAAAGAACTAAATTTTATTTATTTGGGAAATGTCGTTGGAGAAAAATTTGAAAATACATACTGTCCAAATTGTAACACTCTTTTAATCGAACGTTTTGGTTATGAAACAAAAACAACCCCTGAATTTAAAGATGGTCAATGCTTAAAATGCAATAATAAAATTCATGGGATTTGGAAATAATTCGGATATCCGCCAACCCGCTGCAGCAGGATTATTTTATCCCGAAGATTCTTTTCAATTACAAAAAATGGTTGAAAAGTTTTTGAATAAGGCAACGCTGGAAAAAAATATTAATCCAGAAAGTCTGAAAGCATTAATTGTTCCTCATGCTGGTTATATCTATTCAGGCCCAACCGCCGCAATTGCTTATCACCATCTCTCAACAATGAATAACAAACCAGAAAAAATAATTCTTATTGGCCCCTCTCATCAAATTCCTATTGATACATTTGTCTTTACAAATTTAAAATACTGGTTAACTCCTATGGGTAAGGTTGAACTGCTTCCTCCGCCAAAAAATTGTACTATTAACAATTTGGCTTTTGAATATGAACATTCATTAGAAGTTCAACTGCCATTTCTTCAAAAAATTCTTCCTTCTTTTAAAATATTGCCTGTTCTTATTAATGAAATTAATAAAGCCGAAAAACTAGCTCAATTTTTATTGCCAATACTGGATTCACAAACTATAATTATTGTCAGCAGCGATTTAAGTCATTATTATCCACTGGAAATAGCAGAAAGGATTGATAATGAAACACATCAGGCAATTTTAAATTCGGATATTCAAAAAATAAAAAATATTGAAGCTTGCGGTCAAGCAGGAATTCTAACTTTAGCCTTTATTTCTCAAGAAAAAAAATGGCGACCTCATCTTGTTTCTTATCAAACATCTTTTGAAGAAACAAAAGATAATAGTAACGTCGTTGGCTATGGTGCTTATATTTTTACTGAAAAATGACATCTCCTTTTTTAAAAGAAAAAGAAAAAAGATATTTACTTTCATTAGCAAGAGAGAGTATAAAATATTTTCTCAAAAATAATGATTTGCTTCAATTGTCTACTGAAGAAATAAAAAATTTATCGCCTAATCTAAAAGAAAAACGTGCTACTTTCGTCACTTTAACTGAAAACGGCCATTTAAGAGGTTGCATTGGTCATTTGGAAGCCATTCAACCTTTATTCCAAGATATTATTGAAAATTCTGTAAATGCTGCTTTTTTTGATTTTCGATTTTTCCCTGTTAACCAAAAAGAATTGGAAAAAATTAAAATAGAAGTTTCAATTTTAACCCCGCCACAAGAATTACAATACAAAAACCCTTCGGATCTTTTAAATTTAATTCGACCACATATTGATGGAGTAATTCTCCAAAAAGACTTTTATCAAGCCACTTATCTTCCCCAAGTCTGGGAAGAAATTCCTGATAAAGAAGAATTTCTTTCTTCTCTTGCCTTAAAAGCCGGCTTGCCTTCTGATGTCTGGAAAAAAGAAAAAATAGACATTAAAATATATCAAGTCGAAAGTTTTAAAGAATAAAAATCATTTATGGAATTAATTAATTTAGAATATTTTAAAAAATTAGACATTCGCGTTGCCCAAATTCTTGAGGCAGAAAAAGTAGTAGGAACGGATAAGTTGCTAAAATTAAAGATAGATATTGGCAACGAACAAAGAATTATTGTTTCCGGAATTGGTTCTCAATATCAACCAGAAGAGCTGATTGGAAAACAAATTATTGTCCTTGCCAATCTCGAACCCAAAACCTTTAAAGGTATTGAGAGTCAAGGGATGTTGTTAGCAGCCGTTAATGAAAATGGTGGAATTGCATTATTAGTGCCAGACAAAAAAATGGGCGTTGGAGACAAAATAAGTTAAAACCCTTGACTATCAAAATAAATAAAAATATAATTTTGAAATAAAATTTCTTTCGATAATATTTATTCTAAAGGTAAAAAGGTCGCTTTTATAAATTTTTAAAATGGAATTAGCTCTCAAGGATTTACAAGTGATTAATTTTGCTGATGAAGAAGAATTGGAAGATGAAGAAGTGGAAAAAGACTTGGAAGAAAATGAGGATTTAGAAGATTTCGAATCGGATGAATTAGAAGAGGACTTGTTTGGTGATGAAGAATTATTAGATGAAGAAGAGGTAGAAGAATCTGAAGAGGATTTTTAATAATTGGAAAAATAAAAATAAAAAAAGCCAGTCTTTAAAAAGGCTGGCTTTTTTATAATTTAATGATATAATGATTTTTAAATCAATGGTAAGGCGTCTTAGCAAACAGATATTGCAAAATAAAAAATACCGTTCAAAACCAAAAATTAAAAAATTGGTTTTTTTAATCATAATATGTGTCATTTTCGGCATTGGTCTGGCTGGTGTTGGTTATACGGCATATTTATATTTTACCTTGCCAGACCCAACTAACTTTGGCCAGAGAATTTTAAATCAATCAACAAAAATCTATGACCGCACCGGCCAATTTTTACTTTATGAAGTTCATGGCGAAGAAAAACGAACTTTTGTTCCCCTATCCGAAATTCCTGATTATATTAAAAAAGCTACCATTGCCATTGAAGATGCAGAATTTTATCAACATCCCGCTTTTAATTGGAAAGCTTTAATTAGAGCTATTATTGTCAATTTAAAAGAAGGACGTTTTGCCCAAGGAGGATCAACAATTACCCAACAAGTAGTTAAAAACACATACCTTTCGCCAGAAAAAACTATTCAACGGAAAATAAAAGAAATTTTTTTAGCAATAAAATTAGAAAGATATTACACGAAAGATCAGATTTTGGAAATTTATCTTAATCAAATCCCCTATGGTTCCAATGCCTACGGCATTGAAGCGGCTGCCCAAACATTTTTTAATAAAAACGCCAAAGATTTAACATTGGCTGAATCTGCTATTTTAGCCGCTCTACCCAAAGCCCCTTCTTATTATTCTCCCTATGGAAATAACCAACAGGCTTTATTTAACCGCCAAAAATTGATTCTTAAAAAAATGGTAGAACTCGGATTTGTTTCTGAAGATGAGTATAAAAAAGCTATTGATGAAAAAATTAAATTTGCTTATCGATTAGAAAAAATTTCGGCTCCGCATTTTGTAATGTTTGTGAAAGAATATTTAGAAGATAAATATGGCAATGATATGGTAGAAAATGGCGGATTAAAAGTTATTACCACTTTAGATTGGGACTTGCAACAAATCGCTGAAAAAGCTGTATACGAAGGCGCAAAGAGAAATGAACAGTTATACAAAGGAAAAAATGCTGCTTTAGTCACACAAGACCCAAAAACAGGCCAAATTCTTGCTATGGTCGGGTCAAGAGATTATTTTGATGAAAGTGTTGACGGCAACTACAATGTAATCACCGCCCAAAGACAACCTGGTTCTGCTTTTAAGCCCTTTGCCTATTTAACAGCTTTTAAAAAGGGGTTAACCTCCGAAACAATTGTCTTTGATTTAAAGACCGAATTTAATCCTAACTGCGCCCCCACCGCTGATCAAGAAAAAGATCGTTATGGTTTAGATTGCTATCACCCTAACAATTTTGATTTAACATTTAGAGGACCAGTTGATTTAAGACATGCTCTAGCCCAATCTATCAACGTACCAGCCGTCAAAGTTCTCTATTTAGCTGGTATTAAGGATACTATTAACACTGCCCACCAATTAGGAATTACAACTT
Organism: Patescibacteria group bacterium; assembly: GCA_026415775.1. Taxonomy (NCBI): domain Bacteria; species Patescibacteria group bacterium. The sequence continues at coordinate 22,758 of JAOAGL010000002.1, read as the reverse complement.
TAAATGATATCCAGCGCTACGGATTATCATTAGTTTTAGGCGGAGGCGAAGTAAAACCGATTGATATGGCACAAGCTTATTCTGTTTTTGCTCAGGACGGCATTCAACATAAACAAACGGCAATTCTAAAAGTGGAAGATTCTAAAGGCAATGTTTTGGAAGAATACAAAGACGAGAATAAACAAGTTTTTGAATCGCAATATATTAGAATGGTAAATGATATTTTGTCTGATAAACAAGCGCGGATTGGCTTATTTGCCCCTGGTAATTTATTAGAGATTCCTGGTTATGAAATTGCTGCCAAAACAGGTACCACCCAAGATTATCGAGATGCTTGGACTGTTGGTTATACGCCATTTCTAGTCACTGTTGTTTGGGCTGGCAACAATGATTTTACACCCATGCAAAAAGGTGGCGGTAGTATTCTAGCTGCTGTACCAATTTGGCATAATTTCATGATTGAAGCATTAAAAAAATATCAACCAGAGTCTTTTCCTAAACCCGAGCCAGTAATTGCTGATAAACCAATACTTAAAGGGCAATACATTATTAACTTTAAAATCGGCGACGTCTCTTATCCCCAAATTCATAATATTCTCTTTTGGATAAACAAAAATGATATTACAGGTCCATCCCCTCTTAATTTTGACGATCCTCAAGCTCAAAATTGGGAATGGCCTATTAGTCAATGGATTTTTGCTAATTTGCCAAACCCTCAACAATATAATGCTTTAATCCCCTATCAATATGCAACCATTGAAAATTCAACACCATCACAACAAAAAATAAAAATAGATTTTCTCCAACCTAAAACAGGTGATTTTATAGGTTTTGGCGCAATAAATATCGCTTTGGAAATTACTTCAACAAATCCCATTAATAGTTTAAAAATTTATTTCAATGATCAGTTAATCAAAGACGAAAATTCCAACATTAGCGGTACCTATCAATTTCAATATTTCCCTACAGCCATAGAAGAACAAAATCAAATTAAAGTTATCGCTTGTGATGTTTATAATTATTGCGAACAAAAAGATATAATTGTGTTCAAAACAGGAGGATTTTAATTAAAAAATTATTTTGATTTTATTGATTTGGTATCCTTTTTGCGCTAAAAAAAATTTTAATTCCTCTTCAAAAAATTTTAACTCATTAGCCTCTAAAGCATTGGCTACTTTAATCATTAAAATTCTATTAAATAAATTAATTTCTTGGGGGTGAACATTTTTTAAATAATTTTTTAAGAAATCCTCCACATTTTTACAAACAGCAATTTCATTAATTCTTTTTCTAATGCCTAAACGATTCAATTTTTTATTTATTAATTTCTTAATTTCATCCATAATTTATAAATCAAAAATGACCATTGCTTCCCATTTATTATCAGTTTTTTGCTGAACATAAGCTTCATGATAGGTTACAGCTTTAATCTCTTCTTTAATGTTTTTAAATTTTTTACCCTTTAGCGCTGCCTCCAAACTGCATTGGGTTAATTCAAAAATTTTCAATTCATCATAAATTTCGTGATTTGTTTGTATTAAATATAAAACTTCTGATAAAAAATCTACTAATAAAGCAGTTGGGTCCATTGATTCAATTTTAATTTTACGCCAACCAGTCTCTTCCCCGTCTTCTTCTGGTTGAAGTATAGCTTTCATACCTAATAAAGCATTTTGAAAAATCTCGGCATAAGAATTGCCGAAAATTAATAACCGCGCATCTGCTGTATGAGGCAAAATTTTAAATTGTTTTTGCGCTTTCTTAGGACTCATTTTTTATCTTTTGTAATTCCTCTCTTGTTGCCCGACGATCATCCCACGGAATCTTTTTTTCATCTTTCACCATCATTACCTGCTCTGCTCCCTTCCCAGTTATTATTAAACAATCATCTTTCTTACATAATTTCAATGCCTGACTAATTGCTTGGCGTCTATCTTCAATAATTTGAAAATTCTTATTTTTCTTTTTAACTCCTTCGGCAATGGCTAACATAATTTTTTTTGGGTCTTCATCATAAGGATCTTCATCGGTAATAATAATTTCATCGCAATATTGAGCAGCAACTTCGCCCATTATTGGTCTTTTCCACTTATCACGCCCTCCACCAGTAGCACTTAAAACACAAATCATTTTATTTTCTGGTTTTGTTAAAAATTGCGTCTTTAATGTTTCATAAACCGCTTTTAATGAATCGGGTGTATGTGCAAAATCAATGATAATCTTAAAATTCTGTCCTTCATTAATCTCTTCAAAACGACCAGGCACCCCTTGAAAATTTAAAATGGCATTACTAATTAATTTTAAAGGCACCTCTAAACTTAAAGCAGTTGCTATCGCAGCTAATAAATTGTATAAATTAAATTTTCCTTTAAGAGGAGAATGAATTTTCTCGTCATTTAACACAAAATCTATACCATCAGCGTTTAATTGATAAAAGGTTGGCTTTATTAATAAATTAATATTTTCTTTTTTATCTTTTTCTATGGCAAAGCCAATTTTTTCATGAGCCCAATATTTTAAAAATCGTTCGTTGTATTCATCATCAATATTAACAATCATCTTCTTTTTAATATGACAATCAACCTTTCCTATTCGATGATTAATAGGAATATTTTTACATGGTTGTTTTAAAGCAGCAAATAGTTTTTCTTTGGCAGCGCAATAATCATCCATTGAATTATTATGCGCTTCCAAATGTTCTGGTTGAAGATTTAGAAAAACTGCTACATCAAAATTAATAAATTTATGACGAAATTGCTTTAATCCCTCTGAAGTCACCTCTAAAATAACATAATAGCAGCCACTTTTTAATGCTTGCGATAAAAAGCGCTGGATAATAAAACGACCTGGCATGGTCATCTTTAAATCATTAGCCCAACTTTGCTTATCAATCTTAAAACGCAACGAATTAATCATCGCAGTTTTTTTACCAGCTGCCTCCAAAAAGGCATTAACCAATTCGGCAACAGTTGTTTTCCCTTTTGTTCCAGTTATTCCAATAACAATTAGTTTGCGAGAAGGAAAATGATAATAAAGGGCTGCTAAAAAAACCAAAAAATAATGATACCAGTTAATTAACCACGTTGGCAAAAGCTTTTTCAAAATTTTCTTTATTTTTTTTATCATTATTTTTTATTAGCTAATATTTTTAGTGCTTGTTTTAATCGTTCACTAAATGGCGCATTTTTATCAGTAATTTCTTTTAATGCTTTTCTAATTTGTTCTTTATGATAACCAAGGTCAACCAACGCATTTTCTAATTCTAAATCAGACTCTAAAGTTTCAACAATTCCTTCTTCTTTTGAAAGTTTAGATTTTAATTCCAGAATAATTCGCTCGGCGGTTTTACGACCAATGCCAGGCGCTTTAGTTAAAAATTCTATTTTATTACTTAAAATAGCCGCTTTTAAATTCTGAATTGAACCTATTCCAATTAAAGCCAAAGCTGATTTTGGACCAACACCAGCCACTGAATTTAATAATTCGAAAAATTCTAATTCTTCCTGCGTTAAAAATCCATACAATTCCAATGCATCCTCCTTCACATTCAAATAAACATAAAGTCTTATATTTTTCTGCTGATCACTTAAATTAATAATTGTTTCAGGATGAACAAAAACCTTAAAAGCCATTCCCCCGCTTTTTATCACAACAAAGCGCGAAGAAACAAAAACTATTTCACCTTCAATAAAATAAATCATACATTTTTATTATAAACCAAAAAATGGCCATGTAAAATAGCATTTGACTTTCTTTTTTCTTTTTTTAAAATTAAGATAAATTAAGCAATTAATAAAAATATGCCTAGAACTAAATCAGCCATAAAAGCTTTAAGAAAATCTCGAAAACAATATATTATCAACAAGCAAAAAAAAGAATTTCTTAAAGCAGAAATAAAAAAATACAAAAGATTAATTGAGGCCAAAAAATTTGATGAGGCTAAAAAACAGCTGGCTATTGTTTACAAAAAATTAGACAAAGCTGCTAAGACAAATTTGATAAAGAAAAATACAGCCTCACGCTTAAAATCTCGCCTAGCGAAAAAATTAAAAATTAACAATTAAAAATTGTTGTTTCTGTTGAAAATAAAAAAATCGCCTAATAGGCGATTTTTTTATGTGCCGATGGGTGGAATCGAACCACCGTCTGAGGGTTATGAATCCTCCGCTCTAACCATTGAGCTACATCGGCGGAAAATATTTAATTAAAGAGCTGCGCTGTTGCGGGACCGGGATTTGCACCCGGGTCTCGAGGTTATGGGCCTCGCGAGATACTACTTCTCCATCCCGCTATCCAACATTATAATTTTTTTATTATATCTTTCAAGAGTAGATAAATTAATAAAAAATTAATGAAGCGGGGTGTTGTTCTCTCGGTGATTATAAATTTTTTTCTGATATAATGACCTTGACCGCCGCGTTAAAGCAAAAATTGTTAAAACACTAATATAACAATAAACGATGATATCGGGTAGTTTATAGTTATTGTCTAAAATATAAGGGAGTATAATCAATAAAACAATTAGAATTGTCCAGCTGACTACAAAAACCTCGCCAGGATGCCTTGCTTTATAAACAGAAAACCACCTTTCAAACTCTTTAGTGCCCGCGTATATCGAAAGCATTGCCATAAAAATAACGCCAGCAATTTCCAAGGCTTTTTGATATTTATTTGAATACAAAATATCGGCAATGACAATAATATAAAAAACAATATTCCAAAAATAAACTAAATAACGCCAAAAAGTAGAAGTATTTAAAATTTTATTCATATAATATCATTTTATCATTAAAAAATCTTTTTTTGAAGGCGAATTTACTTGCATTTTTTGATAAAATTCAATAGAATTATTTTATAAACAAATCAAAGGGCCGGTAGCTCAGCCCGGATAGAGCGTCTGCCTGTCACGCAGAAGGTCGCGGGTTCAAGTCCCGTCCGGCCCGCCCAAAAATATGACTATTGAAGAAATTAAACAACAAGTTTTTGAAGAAATTGGTCACGCCAAAGATATAAAAAAATTAGAAGAGATAAGGATTAAATACCTCGGCCGAAAAGGTCATCTTACAAATATTCTAAAATCACTTAAAAATTTATCTCTTGAAGAAAGGAAAAGAATTGGGCCAATCGCTAATGAATTGAGGGAAAAAGTTGAAAATGCCCTCAAAGAAAAGAAGGAATTTCTAGTTATTAATGCCGAATTTAAACCGATAGATTTGACCCTGCCAGGAAAGAAAATTCAACGCGGTCATTTACATCCTCTAACTGTTTTAGAAAAACAAATTTATGAAATATTTGGTCAATTGGGCTTTGAAATAATTGAAAGTAGCGAAATTGAAACAGAATATTATAATTTTGATGCCTTAAATATTCCACCCGATCACCCCGCAAGGGACATGTGGGATACTTTTTGGATTAAAAATGATGGCTCTCCAAAAGCCAAAAATCAAAAACTTCTTTTAAGAACCCACACCTCCCCTGTTCAAATTCATTATATGGAAAAACATGAGCCTCCATTCCGAATTGTTTCACCAGGAACAGTTTATCGTTATGAAGCCATTGATGCTTCTCACGATATTCAATTTCATCAATTAGAATGTTTGGTGGTTGATAAAAATATCAACTTCGCCAATTTTAAATTTATCGTTCTCGCCTTCTTTCAAAAATTATTTTCCAAAAAAATAAATGTTCAATTTGTGCCGTCGTATTTTCCATTTGTTGAACCTGGTGTCCAAATCAATATTTCTTGTCCGCGCTGTAACCAAAAAGGGTGCCCCCTCTGCAAAAACACTGGCTGGATTGAAATTGCCGGCGCTGGAATGGTCCATCCAAAAGTTTTTGAATATGTTGGGTATAATCCTAAAGAATGGCAGGGTTTTGCTTTTGGAATGGGACTTGAGCGTATCGCTATGATAAAATACAATATTCCTGATATTCGCCTTTTTAATTCGGGCGATTTAAGATTTATTCGTCAATTTTAATATGAAATTCTCTTATAATTGGCTAAAAGAATACGTGCCTCATCTTCCACCTGCTCAAAAATTAGCATCGCAATTAACATTAAAAAGTTTTGAAGTAGAAAAAATAGAAAAAAGGGCTGGTGATTTTATTTTAGAAATTAATTTGCCGCCAAATCGTTTCTCTGATGCCAGCGGACATTTGGGTTTGGCCAAAGAAATATCTGCTATTTTAGATATTCCTTTCAAACTCCCTTCTTTAAATTTAAAAGAAGGCAAACAAAAAGCTTCAAATTTTGTAAATGTTAAAATTGTTGATAAAAATGACTGCTATCGTTATAGCGCTCGAGTTATTTTTGATGTTCAGGTAAAAGAATCGCCAAAATGGCTTAAACAAAAATTGGAAACTTGCGGCTTACAATCTATTAATAATGTAGTAGATGCAACAAATTATGTAATGCTTTTAACGGGGCAACCATTGCACGCATTTGATTATGATAAACTGACTGGCAAAAATATTAAAACCATTATCGTTCGGCGAGCCAAAAATAATGAAAAAATTGAAACTCTAGATGATAGAAAAATTTCTTTAGATAAAGATATTTTATTAATCGCCGACTTAAAAAATCCTTTAGCAATTGCGGGAATAAAAGGCGGTAAAATAGCCGAAATTGATGCTCACACAAAACGCATTGTGCTGGAAAGCGCCAACTTTAATCCTTCGCTTATTCGCAAAGCTTCTCGAAAGGTTGGAATAACAACTGATGCTTCTTTGCGATTTGAAAGAACTATTTCTCCACTTTTAACAACTGAGGCATTAGATTATGTTGCATCTCTCATTCAACAATTAGCTGGAGGAAGAATTTTGAAAGGAATAATAGATGTTTTCCCGCAAAAATTTACTAAAAAAGTTTTGGGGTTTAATTTTGAAAAGTTTTATCATTTTATTGGTTTTACAATTGATAAAAAATTTATTGAGAAAAAATTTGAAAGTCTCGGTTTCAAAATAATCAAAAAATCATCATCTGATTTATTTGTTGAAATTCCACCGCATCGTATTGATATCGAAAGATTTGAGGATTTAGCCGAAGAGATTTTAAGATTATATGATTACAATAAAACGCCCGCCCTTGCTCCTGTGGCCCCTATTAAACCCATTAATCTCAGCGAGGAAATTGTTTTCCGCAACAAAATCAAAGACATTTTAACAAATTATGGAGTTGATGAAGTATATTCATATGCTTTTATTTCTTTAAATGATATCAAAGCTTTTAATCTAAACGAAAAAAATGTAATCGCTTTAGAAAATCCTATCAGCAATGAATATACCCATTTGCAACCCACTTTAATTATTAACCTCTTAAAAATCGCTGAGTTAAATTTAAAATTTTATGAAAAGATTAAGATATTTACCATTGGAAAAACATTTCAGAAGGCGCCTGTTAAACCTTTTGAAGAATGGCGTTTAGCAATTGCCCTTGCTACCAAAAACAAAAAAGATGATACCGTTTTCTTTGAATTAAAAGGAGTTATTGAGAGTTTGATTGAGGCGCTGAATTGCCACGATGTTTCTTTTGAAGATGCGAATATAAATTGGTTTATTAAAAATCGTTCCGCAATTATTAAAAGCGATAATCTTGATTTAGGATACATAGGCCAAATTATTCCTGCTTTATCCCATAAATACACTGATGGTTTTAACGTTTTTATTTGTGAGTTAGATATTGCCAAACTCTTAAAGCTTTCTCAGGAAGAATATGAATTTACTCCCCTACCAAAATATCCTGCGGTTATTAGAGATATTTCGATTCTTGTCGATCTTGACATTCGCCTTTCGGAAATTTTAAATGTTATTTATGAAAGCGAGCCGAAAATACTTTTTGATGTAGATTTATTTGATATTTACGAAGGTGAGAATTTGCCAGAAAATAAAAAAAGTTTAAGTTTTCATTTGGTTTTTCAAGCTGATGACCATACTTTAACAAGCGAAGAAGTTGGCAAAGCACTTGAAAAAATTATTTCGAATCTTAAAAATAAATTAGGTGCGGAAATAAGATAAGCGCGCTTAGCTCAGTGGTAGAGCGTCTCTCTTACACAGAGAAGGTCGGGGGTTCGATCCCCTCAGCGCGCACTTATCACCCATCGCTCATTGAAAAAATATCTAAAATCATTAAAATATAAAATTGACGCCTCGGTAGCTCAGTGGTAGAGCGAATGCCTGAAGAGCATTGCGTCGGGGGTTCGATTCCCTCCCGAGGCACAAAGCCATTGCGGGAGTAGTTCAGCGGCAGAACGTCTCCTTGCCAAGGAGAAGGTCGCGGGTTCAAGTCCCGTCTCCCGCTCTTTCTAATAGATATGATAAAATTTCAAAATATCCTGATTCTTTTCTTGATAGCCGTTAGTGCTATCCTTTTTGTTTTTCAAAAAGAAATTGGTGATTTTTTAAATTTGTATTATCGCCCAACAAATTTCTATTCCTCAATAAAACCAGTTCCTTTAGTAAACGGTCTTTTTGTTGGCGATATAATGCTTTCGCGAGGCGTAGCTTATCAAATAGAAAAAAACAACGATCTTGAGCTTCCTTTTCAAAACATAAAAAATTTGCTTTTAAAAAATGATTTTGTCTTCGGAAATTTGGAAGCGCCGATTATTGATGGTCGAAAAATTAAAGGCGGCGAGATGATTCTGCGCGTCGATGAAAAAATGGTACCGGTTTTAAAAAAATTTAATTTTTCTGTTTTGTCATTGGCAAATAATCATCTTTTAGATTTTGGCGCTGAAGGATTAATAAAAACCATTGATTTGCTTAAAATTTTTGACATTTATTATGTGGGCGCCGAAAAAAATGAAAGCGAGGCTTATGATTTTAAAATCATTGAAAAAAACGGTATTAAATTTGCCTTTTTGGCCCAAAACGATACAGATGTTATTCCTAGTAATAATTGCGCCCAAGAAAATAAAAACGGAACAGCCTGCTTTAACTTGGAAAAACTAAAAGAAAAAATAAAAGAGGCAAAACAATTGGCCAATTATGTTATTGTTTCTCTTCATGCTGGTAATGAATATCAATATCAACCAAATGAAAATCAAATAAAATTTACGCATGCAGCCATTGATGCCGGAGCTGATTTAATCATTGGTCATCACCCTCATGTTATTCAACCAATCGAAAAATATAGAAACGGTTATATTTTTTATAGCCTCGGTAATTTTGTTTTTGATCAAATGTGGTCTCACGAAACCCGTGAAGCAATTGCCGTCCGAATTATTTTCTCTCCTTCAGCTATTAAAACAATTCAAATTTACCCCATTTTAATCGAAAATTATAGCCAGCCAAAAATTATCAACTCTTTTAACGAGCCGGAACATTTTAAAAATATTATTTCCAAACTAAATTTTCCCGATAATAAATTCGTTCTTATTCAACAATAAATCTCCTATTATCAATTTTTATCCCTTCTTTTTTAAGAAGAAAGGTTTTTCGCTTCTTTCCCCAACGATAACCACCCACTTCACCATTAGATTTAACAACTCTATGGCACAGCAATCCTTTTAAATTGTGTTGATTTAGAATGTTCCCCACTGCTCGATAAGCCTTTGGGTTGCCCGCTTTTTGAGCCACCTTTTGATAACTCAAAACATTTCCCCGCGGAATTTTCCTAACAACCTCATAAACTCTATCTTTAAATTTCTTCTTCATTTATTTTTTTCTATCTAATCTTTGCAAAAAGATAAGCGTCCTTATATGCATTCCCCTTTTTAATATACTTCCTTAAAAGCCCCTCTTTTTGATATCCTGATTTTTCTAAAACTCGCATTGAGGCTTTATTATAAGAAAATACATGAGCATAAATTCTTTTCAATTTTAATTCATCAAATCCTAATCTTGTCACTAATTTAACGGCTCTTGTCATTATTCACTTACCCCAATATTTCTCAGCTAACCAATAACCTATCTCAGCTTTGTGCCCTTCAATCTTTTCTAAACTTACTGACCCTACTACTTTTCCATTAATGTCTATTGCAAAATTAACTTTAGTGAGCTTTTTCTTTCTTTTTTCTTTTAAAATTTTTGTCAACCATTCTCTCACATCTTTCAGTTTGTAAGGATAAGGAATACCCGAAGTATTTCGAGCAATTTTTCTGTTATCTATATTCTTTGCTAAACACCTAGCGTCCTTTTTTCGAAAAGGCCTTAAAATAAATTGCTTTGATTTGATAACCGGCATTTGCATATTATTTCTCAATTAATTCCCTGCCCCGTAGTGAAAATTGTTTCTACTACCGGGGTTCGACTTTTTGGTTGATTTATTAAATTTTAGGAAGTCAGACTTCCTAAATAATGCGTCGCCGTTTATAAATTAATTGATTTCGTTCGCAAAATCATCAAAATTATTCACCCAATAGTCTTTATATTCCTCTCCCGTGTTTCTTGGACCCCACATTAAGAGTTTTACTAATCTGTTTCCGGGAAATATTTTAGCTTGGCCATTTTCTTCAAAGATTTTGCGATAGCCATCTATTTTATAGTTTGCATCAGTGTAGGTTGGCGCTTTTGGATCAACAAACAAAATCAGGTATCGATCGTCCTTCTTGGCCCAAAAGATGAAGTCTGGTTTGAAATTTGCAAACCGATTTTCTTTCGGATTGAAGTAAGGTATAAACACTTCATCCAGTGTTTGATCAAGTTTTGAAAACATCCACCAGTCAAATTGTGTAAATACATTATTAGGTTTGGCAAGATATTCTTCTAATTGTTTAATAAACTTTACCTCACTTTCAACATTGATGATATGATTTATGTAATCAATTTTTTCGGATTCTGAAACTATCACAGGAAGATAGTAATGATTGGCTAAATACTTAATTTTTAATTTATCATATTCAACTTCGGGCTGAAAATTCAATTCTAATTGTTTTATTGCCTCTTTATATTTTTCTTTATCGTTTGTTCTTTCAAATTCCGCATCAATTTCTTTCTCTTTGGCTGCCTTTTGCGAGTAATTTTTTGCTTTTCCAATTGCTTCCAGTATTTTTTGGTATTTTTCTCCATCTCTAAATCTAACCTTTTCAAAATGGACAATAAATTTACCTTTTTCTACTTTTTCAAATCTATCAAATTCTCTGCTTTTAACTCCCATATAATCAAAAATTCGGCCAAGAGTTAACTCTGGTTCAAAAAGTGAGTTTGTTTCGATGAAATCATAATATTTCTCTTTTTCTGAAAAGCTTTCTTTTGCTTTCTTCAAAACCTTTACTTCGCAATCATATTTCGCCACAGCAACTTTATCGCCTATGTATTCATAAAAACTTTTTGTCAGATTAAAATCATCTTTACTTATAATGTATTTTTGAGGATTGCTTTCTTCGGCAAAAATTCTCTCGGCAGTTTTGTAAACCGGCACTAAAAGCGGATGTTTTTGCGCTTCGGGATTTAATATAAACGCTTCGCCCAAACTCTTGTCTTGTTTTTCTTCTTTCAGCGTTTTGATTATTTCTTTCAGGTTTTCGGCATTAGTGCCAAAAACAAATAAGCTCTCAGTTGGCAGAATCAAATCCTTAACTTTCTCAAATAATTGTTCATTTATAACTTTAGCGTTTAGCAAATTTTGGAGTCGCTTTCTTTGATATTTCAGCGGCTCTATTCTTACTCCCCGACCAACTGACTGCAAAACAAATTTTTTAGCATCGCTACCAACACCAATATTTACAAACAAAATCAGATTTGGCCTGTTAGAATCCCACCCCTCGTAAAAAGAGCGCGAACCCATTAAAACATTTATGTCGGAATCATCGCGATTAAGCGTTTCAAAAAATCCCTCATTTTCAAAACGATGATTAATGTTAAATCTTCCCAATTCATCTTTCAGCCATTGCGGCATTTCTCCCGTTTTAATCAGCGCAAAATATCTATCAGAAGTGGTCAGTTTAAAAGCAACCTGGCTTTTGTCTGATGGACGAAAAGAAACTTCAATTGCGCCGGGTGTTCGGCTATTGAAAACATATTGCAGGATATCTTTGTAGCCAATTTTCTCTAATTCGCCGATATTTAAAACAACCTTTTCGCTCTCTTCAAAATAAAATGACGGATTAGAAGAAAATTCAGCGACTAATTCTTCTTTGGCTGATTCTAAGATTCTTTCTGCCGGCTCCTGCGTGGCAATACTCTCTAATTCTCTAAAAAATAACTGCAGGTCGGCATCCGGTTTGTTTACCGAATTAACCAGAGTTAAAAGAAGCGGGTGGTGATAAAGCCTGCTGTCAATTCCCCTTATCTTTTCAAAATTTTTATTGATGTATGAGAGCAAAAGCAAAACCTTTAAAACAATTTTTTGTTTTTCCTGTTTTGAAAAATCTGTTTCTCTGCGGAAAGCCGCAACATCTTGCCCGGACACATAAATATGCTTGCCGTATCCTTCTTCAACAAACCTTGAAAGATTGAATTCAAAAGCGCAGGTCGCAAAATCTCTTGGGTCGGTAAATGTTGCGGAAAAGTTAAACAAAAATCCGTTTCTTGAAAGTATGGAGTATAAAATCTGCCGCTTGCTGTCTTCTTTATCGCCTTTGTGGGCTTCATCCAAAAGAATATACCACCGCCCGCCGTTGTCGTAATTTTGAAAATTGACGATTTTTTCTTTATGTTCGTCAGAAATCAAATCAGAACGATAATAAAAAACGGTAATTTCGTTTTTGGCAAACGGCAAGGCGTTTTCGCGCTTTACGCTTTCGTAATCTCTTAAACTCTTGAGATTTATCTTGGTATCAAAATTAAAGCTGTTAAATTCCTCAACATGATTTTTGAATTGGTTCAAAAGGTCATCACGATGTGCCAAAAAAAGAATATCCCGAACCGGCAATTCTTTTTCGGCAATAAGCTTTCCCAAAAGCTCAATCAGTTTAACAATAATCAGCGTCTTGCCCGAGCCGGTCGCCATCCAAAAGCTCATACGATTGATAAAATGAGCAAAGGAGATTTTATTATCAATAACAGGATAATCATCAGGATATTCTAAAAGATATTTAATAGTTTTCCCTTCTGCTTTTTTCTTCAAATCATAATCAAAATTTTCTTGAAATCCGTTTAATTTGTAATAATCAAATAATGCTTTTTTATCTGCCTTTTTATCCTTGAAATATAAATGCAACGCTCTTATTGCATTCTTTAAAGCATCCTGCTGAAAATCAAAAAGCGTTTTGTCTTTTGAAAATCGGCTAAAATCAAACTCCTGCCATTTTGCGGGCAAGTTTTCAAAAGAAATGTCTTTAAGTATTCTGTCTTGGAGATAAAGCGGCATTCGCTTTTCTTGTTTAGGCATAATTTTAAATCGCTAACCAATATTTAAGCGGCATTCTGATAATTTTTTCGTTCATTATTTCTAAATCTCCTTGTCGACTGATTATAATTCCATAATCATAGCCGGCAGTAACTTTTCCGCTATTTTCTATTTGCTTTATTCCATCATTCTGTTTCCCAAATCCGACTTCTATAATAATTTTCTTTCTCTGTCCCAGACGCAAAATAAAATCTGCCCCGCCCGAAGAAGAATCGTGCATTACTTCAAGACCGCCATAGTGCTTCCCTTTTCTATGAAAATCTTTACTGAAAATTAAAGTCAAATAATCTTCTAAAATTTTTCCTTTGACCTCCGGAGGCAAAATACCGTTCAAAATACTAACTCGCAAGGATGGAGAAATAAATAAAAACTTAATCGGCTTCCTGACTCTGACAAATTTTTGACCGTAACTCTTTATTTCCGCCAAAACCCCACCTTGAACCAAAGCGTCTAAAATTGCTCTAACCGGCCTGTAATCAAGTTTCAAAGTATTGCATAATTTATCGATGTCAGTGCTGTCGGAACTTGCGATTAAATATAATAAATCCTTGATTTTTGAAATCGTTTCCGAACTCAAGCGGCGCATTTCGAGCAAATCCTTGGTTATAAATTTATCAATCACTCCAGATACTAATTCAAAAACAATTGACTTTTTATTTTTTAATCTCAAAACAAATGGAAATCCGCCGAAATACAAATAATCATCTTCAGCGCCGGGAGGAAACTTGCTAAAATATCTTGAAATCTCTGGCTGTTTATTTTTACAAAACTCAAACAACTCTTTTGCGTCTTTGCTTCCCAAAATTGCTTCAGTAAGATTATCTGATAAACTTCGTTCGGGATAGATATTATTTTTCAAAATTGCATACTCATTAAATTTCAAAGGATATAATTCTTCGGAAAGCGATCTCCTTGATAAATCAGGATTTAATTTTATCCGCAAAGCCGAAGAGCCGGTAGCGATAACCAAAATATTTTTATGTCCTTTAGTTGCGTCAAAAACATTTTTTAAAAATAATCCCCATTTTTCGTCATAGTGGACTTCGTCCAGAAGAATAAGCAATTTTTTGTTTAAATCAACAAATCTAATTTCATTTCTCTCCTGATAATAATTAAAGAATTCATTTAAAGTGATACCTTCATCAGAAAGACGGCTTACATCCAAATAAATTTTCTCATAATCTTGAGCAATAACATTTCTGTAATTTGATTTTCTGTAAAGCGGTATAAACTTTGGAGCATTATAGAGTTGGGCCAATAACGTAGTTTTGCCAACGCCTCTAATACCCGAAAGAAGATTTATTTTTTCTATTTCTTCTAACCTCCCGGCGGCAAACTTTTCCAAAGCGGTTAAATAATAAGAAAAAATATACCTTGTTGGATTAAGCTTATTTTCTTCATCATAAATATACCCGGAAAGAAACTTGTCTAATTCCGAGGTCCAAAGACGGTAAAAATTTTCTATTTTTTCTCTTGTAGCCATATGCTTATTTCAATTGTATTCCAATCCAATCAAAATGTCAAGTTCAATTGTATTCCAATCCAATCAAAAATCAGGGTTTATTATATTCCCACCAAATTAACGGCTTAATTAGTTTATAATCTAAATTTTTTGTATCGACCTTTGTTCCGTCTTCAAATTCCACTTCGGCATCGGAAATCTTTTTAATCCATTTGCCGGTAAGGTTGGACAAGGTTTCTGCAATGTCTATATTCGAATAGAGTTTGTCTAAATCCACTTTCACCTTATTATTCTCATAATCAATTTTTAAGACCTCTTTACCATCCTTTGTCTCTAATAACTTGAAATCTCTACCAAAGACATATTCCTGATACGGACTTCTGCCCGGTGCGTTAAACAAACCTCCATCTTCGTATTTACAATTTGCCAGCGCTTCTTCGTACTGCTCAAGCTCGTAATACTTGAAGAAGCCGCCACCTTGATAATCCTTTACCTCTTTTGAGATGCCGGATTTATCATAAGCCAGAACTTTTTTCATTCTTGGTAAAACTACCGTATAAAAATGTTCTCCCATCTCAACGCCAATCCATTTTCTGCCAAGTTTGTGTGCTACGGCTGTAGTCGTGCCTGAGCCAAGAAAAAAGTCCATAAGTAAATCGCCTTTATTAGTAGACATATCAATAACTCTTGCTAATAATTTATCAGAGTTTTCGGTAGAAAAACCCCAAATAGGAGTAGTAGAATATCCCGGTATATCAGTCCAATTAGTCCCAATTCTTTTTTTATCAATTAAAATTTTCAATTTCCCGTTTTCAATTTTCAATCTCTTGTTTTTATACATTTCATCTAAATTCTCTTGTGAATATGACCACCTTCTATATTCAGGAGGTTTAAATTCAATTCCATCAACAAATCTCGAAGGATTTACTTTTTTATCCGATGGTCTAGTTCCTAAATCTCCCCAATAAGAATCTTCTCTATCCACCAATTGATTCTTAAAAATAAAATTACCAAAACCATAAACAAATAAATTTTCTGTTTCTTCAATCAGATTTACATCTCCAGTTTTTGGTAATGCTTGATTTCTCTTAATATCAATCTCATTCCTAAAATTTTCCTTCCCAAAAATCTCATCCATCAAACATCTCACAATCCAGTTTCCATTGTAATCACATCTTACAAAAATGCTTCCTTTTTCATTCAGCCAATCTTTGGCAATTCGCAAACGGTTTTCAAGCAGTGTTGCCCAGTTGGCATCTTTGTAGTTGGTGCGGTATAGAAATTGGTCAGAAGAATCTAAATTAAACGGCGGGTCAATATAAATCATCTGCACTTTTTCTTTGAATTTCGGCAGGATTGTATTTAATGCCTGATAGTTTTCGCTCTTTATCAGCCAGCCATCTAAAGATT
Organism: Patescibacteria group bacterium; assembly: GCA_026415775.1. Taxonomy (NCBI): domain Bacteria; species Patescibacteria group bacterium. The sequence goes on along the minus strand of JAOAGL010000002.1, from coordinate 6,598 downwards.
TGTCCAAATCATCAAACAAAGCCAAAATCTCAAGCTCTAAATCCTTGAAATACTTGGTATCAATGGGAAGGTGCTCGTATTTCTTAGCTAAATGCTTGCCTGTTAAATCAGTTTCAAAAACATCGCTTGGTGTAAACTTATCATCCACAATGCCTAAATCCTGCCATTCCTTGATTTGTTCCTTGATATTTTCATGCTCCAAAATTTTTTCAATTAGATTAGTATTTTTTATTCTATCCAGCGTAATCACATAGTTTGAGTTTTTAACAAACTTCGGCTTGTTCCAGATTTTTACCAACTCGTCTTCAAATTGGGAAATAAAATCAATAATCTTGAAAGCAATATCTTTTAAGATTTGCAACTGATTGACTCTCTCCGCACTCCACTCTTTTGCCCCATCCCAGAAGTATTGATAACTCCAGAGTTTAAACTGCTCCTGTAAAAATGCTTTGGCATTTTTGTTAATGAAGAAATCAACCTCGCTTTGTTTTTCAAAAATCCTGAAAGCACGCTCTAGTTGCTCTTGAGTGATAGTAATACCTTTTTTCTTTATTGCTTTTAATATCTCATCCTCTTTTGTTTTCGTACCTTTTTCGGAGTATTGAACACCAAAAACAATGGTTCCATCTTCTTTGACAGTATCTAATTCAAATACCAGTGTGCGTTTTTCGTTGGCTTTTTTGTTTTCTATCTTTGAAGCGTCAAAGTAAAATTTTAATCCATCAAACTCAACAGGCATACTCCTGAAAATCCTGTCAGTTTTAACATAGTAGAGCATCTGCGTTTTCCAGAAGAGAATGACATCCTTTTCATCGGTATAAACTTTTTCGTAGATGTTGTTATGAAAAGGCGTTGAATTGAAATAGATTGAGCCGCTTTCCGTAAAATAACGGCTAAAAAATGAATAGAGCTTCTCAAAAAGTTCGTCTCTAAAAGCTGGGTATTGCTGAAGAGCGTTTTCAATATCTTGTTTTAGTAATTCCTCAATTTTGCGGTAGTAATTTGATTTTATCCTCATCAAATTAACAAAACCGCCTTTACCTTCAACCTTAGCTCCGATAAATACATCTTGCAGGGCTTTATAAAATTTTTGCTCTTTTGTCATATTTCCATTTTATCACAATTTTTTTCTTTTTAAATAAGGTTTATTTTTGATGATTATCAATTTCTAACCTTTTTAATTTGCTCTCTCGTTTTGCGGCAAATCGTGAATAGTAAATGTTTTTGACATATTATTATTTTACCACATTTAGGAGTTTTGTTAAGCTATCGGATCAAAACAAGGCTGAAATAGCGACCTAAAAGTAGATAAAAAAGGGGAGTCACATTGACCCCCTTTTTATGTAAATTGAAGTTATAAATGGAACAAGGGTGAACACAGAATTTATTGAGAAAAAAGCTATTTCTCTTTAATTTTTTCCCAATCTTCCCTTTCCCCTCTCTTCAACTTGAAAACAGGATTAATCTCTATTTTTCTAAGATCTTTTATCTTATTATAGGTTTGTTTATCTCTGATTTTTATTTTTTTTAGAAGATGCAAAAACTCATAACTCACTTGACTTGAATTAACAGAGATTTTTTCTTTTAATATTATTGGCTCTATTTTCTTTTTATTAAAGTTATACTCTCTTTTCTTTGCTTCCAAAAAAATTTGATAGAGATAGGCATTAATAGCAGTTAAGGGATTTTTCTGGTTCTTGAATCTTATTAATTGAGGATGGTTTTGATAACCTTTTGTTTTTCCTTGAAGCACCTTTTTAGCTAATAAGCCTTCTCTCCAAGTGGCTAAAAGACCTTTGGTATCTAAGTATTTTGGATGTAAAGACCATAAACGCATTTTTTCCTTTACTCTATTAATTCTTCAACTTCTTCTTTGCCTTTTTCTAATTCCTCTTTTTGTTCTAAATCCTGCTCAAATAATAAAGTCTGAAATTCTCCTACATGGGTTTTTTCTTCTTTGGCTATATCTAAAAGAACTTTCTTAATATCCTCATTTTCTGTGATTGCTGCTAATTGCTCGTAAAGATTGATGGCATCTAATTCAGCTATCATTCCTACTCTTAAAATTTCTTTATCTACATCCTCTTTTTTAATTTTCTCTAAATTGATAGGAATTTGAGAGAGCATAATTTATATTTTAAAACGACCATTTATTTTTTAATTTTTGATAACATAATCACCGGTCATAACACTTCATTTCACCTATTTTAGCTTTTTTAATTTTTTTGTGCTGTTTTAACGGTTTAAGCTAGCGGAAGGGGTGGGATTCGAACCCACGAGTCGCTTCATCAGCGACACGGCTCTCCAGGCCGTCCCGTTAAACCACTCCGGCACCCTTCCATTTTTTATTTTTTAAACTGACATCTCTCTTAATAATTTAATTCTCTCCTCTATTGGCGGATGAGTGGAGAAAAGTTTAACCAACCACGAAACAGATTGATTTTTTTTAATGGCGGGATTGGCAATATATAAATGAGCGGTGGCATTAGAATAATGTCGCATCGGTGTTGAATCGTTTGCTATCTTCTCTAAAGCCGAAGCTAATCCTTCAGGATAGCGCGTCAACAAAGCAGCCGATGCATCCGCCAAAAATTCTCTCTTCCGGGAAATGGCAAATTGAATCAATCGAGCAATAAGCGGTGATAAAATAATAAAAATTACACCCGCTATTGTCAATAAACCAATCAACTGGTCCCCTTCTCTTCGAGAAGAGCGTTTCTCTCCAAAGCCTCCCCAAAAACTAGCCCGCAAAAAAATATCTGAAAGAATAACAACCAATCCCACCAACACTACCACCACCGTTTGAAGAAGAATATCGCGATTGCCGATATGAGATAATTCATGAGCAATGACGCCTTCTAATTCGCTTCGATCCAATTTTTTTAATAAACCTTCGGTAATAGCAATCACCGCATTGTTAGCATTTCGACCAGTCGCAAAAGCGTTTGGAGCTTTTTCTGGTAAAATATAAATTTTGGGCATTGGCAAACCAGCTGTAATGCATAAATTTTCTACTATCCGATACAGTTCGGGATTGTCTTTAAATTCAAGAGGTTTAGCATGAGTAAATATTAACACGATCTTATCCGAGACCCAATAACTTATAAAATTTAAAACCAAAGCAAAAATCAGCGCGTAATAAAAAATTACTGGCGTTTTGAAATAATAACTGATAAACCAACCAATAGCAACAATAAAAACCAGAAACAAACCCATTAACAGCCAGGTTTTTTTAACGTTGGACTCTTTAAACGAATACAGCGTCTGAACCATAAACTTTTATAATGCCGAAACTAAAATTGCACTTTCACCGGTTCTTTCTCGCTCACATTTTCTAAAGCAAAAAATTCTTCTTTTTTAAAGTTGAAAATTTTGGCAATAATATTAGAAGGAAAAACTTCGATTTTGGTATTTAAAGCCAAAACGCAATTATTATAGAATCTGCGCGCGGCTTGAATTTTATTCTCCGTATCAGCCAATTCTCTTTGTAAATCTAAAAAGTTCGCATTTGCTTTTAATTCCGGGTAGTTTTCAGCCACCGCAAATAAAGTTTTCAGGGTATTGCTTAACATTTCCTCACTTTCGGCTTTCTTTTGCAAGCCCTGCGCACTAATCGCTTGAGCGCGCGCCGTTGTCACATTTTCAAAAACTTGTTTTTCATGCGCAGCATAACCTTTCACCGTCTCAATGATATTGGGAATTAAATCGTAACGGCGTTTCAACTGAACTTCAATATCTGACCACGCCTCTTTCACCCGATTGCGTAATCGAACAAGACTATTGTAAATGCCAATAACCAAAACGATAAGAATAAAAATAACAATCCCTATAATAGTAATCAAACTCATGATTTAATTAATTAAACGACCTTATAATGATTTTATCATTATTTTTTATTAAATCAAATGCTAATCATTCAATCATCAAATCTCTATCTCTAAATAATCAAATGGTTCTCCAAAATCGTGCCAATCCTCTAAAGTTCTTAGTTTTTTAGCACCTCTTTTTTGTAAAAATTCGGATAAACCATTCTCAATTCGTGCATGACAAACAATCTTTTTAAATCCTTTCTTTTTCGCTTCGTTTTTTAAAGTATTAAGAAGATCGAAAAACAATCTGATATTTCTTACTTCTGGAAATGTCGCTATAGATTCCACATACAAAACATTTTTTTTGGAAGTAAGTTCGGGATCATAATCTTTTAACTCCCGGTAGGCATCGGAGAGTGGTTTGGAAGAAAGACAGGAAACAATTTTTCCTTTTTCATCTCTAGCGATAATTTGAATTCCTTTTTTATTTAATAAAGTTTCTTTAAGATCTTCCAAATCCGACTGCATTTCTTCAGGAAAACTCTCTTGCTCAATTTTCAGAATTTGTTTTAGCTCTTCTTCACTTAAATTCTTAACTGCATGAACATTGTATTTTCTCTCGATTTCTCTTAAAAAAATCTTTCTTTTTTCTTCTCTCTCTTTTTCTTGTTCAGGTGTTCTTATTGGTTGTCGAGGTATTTTTTCAGGCATATGAGGTAAAAAAAATTGATTGCAAATGACCTATTTTTAGTATATCTCGTTATTAACATTTATCAATTAACTGCTGACTTCTCGTTTGATGGCCAAAACTGAGGTGTCTTTTAATGTTTCAAGATAATATTCTCTATCATAAAAATATCCTCCTAGTTTTTTAATTGGTGGCAGAGAAAAGGAAGGAAGATGATCATCGTCAATATCATTAGTTCCAACTTGGCCTAAGCCTACTTTTTCAATGTTACAGGCTTGGGCATATTTGCTTAAAAACTGAAACATTGCTTCTCCGATGGCATAATTAACATTATGACCAGTAGGATATTTCTTGTTTACTTCAAAATTATCAGCAATTAAGACGGGTTTTTTGTTTTGATCTAAGGTGACAAATAGCCAGGTTTGAGCAACAGGATCATTGGTACCAGGATCAACTATTTCAGCAACATTGATACCTTTATCAATGAGATATTGAAAGATGGTCTCGGGATGGAAGGTTGGTAATTCACCAGGGGGCGGTTCTTTAACACCAACAGCAATACAACAACCAGTAAAATTGCCTTGGAACAGATCTTTTTTAGGGTTTCTATCCCAAATTTTAACGATAAATTCTTTTTTCAATGTTTGTTCTTTTTGTTGTTGTTCGGTTAAGGATTTAATGGTTTCTAAAAGATGACCAAAAGCTTCCTGGGTTTGATTAGGAAGTTCAAAATTGGGATTTTTGTTTTTAAGGTAATTTAGGCTTTTGGTATAGGTTGGAAGAAGTTGTTCAAGCCAGTGAGGGTCATTAAGATTGATTTTTGAAGGATCAAATTCTTTTTTCTTTTGTTTGAGCTGAATAAGGTCTTTTTCTAAGCTGCGTTTTAATGAGGGTTCGGTAATAGAATCAATCCAGTATTGGAGACGATTTTCGAATTGGTTAAATAAGGCTTCTTGATTTTGTTTTTTGGCTGTGCCAACAGTCATAATTAATTGTTCTTTGAAGTTGAGCCAATTGTCCCAGTTAATGTTGTATTTTTTAAATTCTTGTTCTACTTTTTGGTTGTGTTTGGCAATTTCTCTGCCAATTTCGTCTTTTTGGTTTAAAGCAGAGATAAATTCTTGAAATCTGTTTTCAAAGACTGATTTTAAGACAGCATTGGTAAATTCTAGGATTTCTTCATCACATTTTTCTTTAATTAAAGTTTGATTAGTAACGAGATTAGCAATATATTTGAGTTTCCATTGAGTAAGATCTTGGTCTTTGATTTCGGTTTTAATGTTTAAATCTTCAGCTACTTTCTTTAATAAATTCTTATTGAGAGTGAGTTTTAATTCTTCAAAATTAGAGGAAGGAGATTGAAAGACTTGAGCGAATAACTCTGGAGCTTTTAAGGTATGGTAAGCAGCAGCGATTTCTAAAAGATCAGAGAAATTGTAGCCATCGAGGTTTTTATTGGTTTGAAGATAGGCTTTGATTGGTTCGATAAAAGAAGGATTATCTAAGATAGGATGAATTACTTCAAGATAAGCTTCGGTAAAAGATAAGCCTCTGATTAAATGATTTTTAAAGAGTTGAGTGGAAAGATTGGGATCAATTAAGAAGAGATTAACGATATCAAGATTGTGGTTGATAAAGAATTCTTCCGGATTTTGCCATCGTTTAGTTTCATCAATATGTTCATTCACTTCGTTGGCTAATTTTTTCAGATAAAGATAACGAGGAAGATAATCTTTGATACATTTAGATAACTCTTCATTATGTTTAAGAAGGGTGATGATTACTTGATAAAAAAAGTTTAAATCTGTTTCTGACAGCTTGTTTTTCTCCAAAAAAACAGTTCTTATTCTTTTTTCTTGATTGTAATCAAATATTTTAGCTAGTTCACCTAAAGATTCGGCAGTAGCGCATCTTACATCCACATCAGAATCACGGATTCCTTTTTCATATAAAGGAATGAATTTTTCTGGAGAGATTTTAGCTAGTTCACCTAAAGATTCGGCAGTAGCGCGTGTTACCTCCCAATCAGAATCACGGATTCCTTTTTCATATAAAGGAATGAATTTTTCTGGAGAGATTTTAGCTAGTTCACCTAAAGATT